>JAAYQR010000027.1 GCA_012519205.1 Candidatus Epulonipiscium sp.
ATATGTTCCCACGAACAGTGCTTTCTCAAAAATGACCGAAAAACCATTGACATGTTCCCACGTACAGATGCTATAAAAAATGCCCCACAGACATCAATTCCATCAACTCGATCCATGTGGAGACGGTGGTATTGATGTCAAGAAAAGATAAGTAATGTGTGGAAAAGGCTTGAAATGAAGGTATTCCGAGAGTTGGGGGGAGAAACTGCGGCTCTCGGATTTTTTGTTTTGTGTCAAAACCAAACATATCCACGGTCGGTAGGTCATAGGGTTGAGTTGACAGGTTTGAAATGGAATAGGTTGGGGAGAAAGAATTATTAAATATTTCATGTATTCATATCAAATCATATTAAATCATATAAAAATGTTGAAAAGAAAATAAAAATATGGTATAATACTAAAGAGTGAAAACCCGAAAAATATATGCGAGGAGATTTGATATGACTATTGAGAATAATGATAAATGGATTAATCTTGAAGAAGCCGCTGATTACTTGAGCGTAAATAAAGACACTATAAGAAACTGGATTCGAAAAGACATAGGCATTCCAGCACACAAAATAGGTAAGCTGTGGAAGTTTAAAAAATCAGAATTAGACGAGTGGATTAAAAGTGGAAAAAGTGCAAATATTTAGAATAGGAGACATAAGATGAATAGAAATGCTATAAGTTTATTTTCATCTTCTGGAATTGGAGATTTAGGATTAAAAGCAAACAATATTCAAACGGTCATTGGATGTGAGCTGTTACCAGAACGTATGAAACTGTTTTCAAATAACTATCCTGATGCAAAATGTTTTCTAGGAGATATTTGGGAGTTAAAAGAAGAAATTGTTTCGTATTATAGAACACAATATGAAGAAGCACCATTTATGATAATAGCAACTCCGCCATGTCAAGGAATGTCATCAAATGGCATGGGGAAAATGTTAAATGATTATAGAAAAGGTCTTAGACCAAAGATGGACCCAAGAAATCGATTAATAATTCCGGCAGTCAAGATAATAAAAGAACTTCAGCCAGAGTGGGTAATTCTTGAAAATGTGGCTAATATGGTCAATACACTAATTTTAGACGAGGAAGATAATTTAATAAATATTATTGAATATATTAAAAGAGAATTAGGAGATGTTTATTCTGGAGAACCTAAGGTAGTTGATGTGGCGGATTATGGGATTCCTCAACACAGAAGAAGATTGATAACAGTATTAACGAGAAACGAAAAAGGAAAAATGGTTTTTGAATCAAATAAAACACTTATTCCGCCGCCAACTCATTCTTCAACAGATACGTTGGTAACAAGCCATTGGATTACATTGAGAGAGGCTATTGGTAATCTTCCGCCACTTAGGGCTGAAAAAGGTAAAAACATTGATAAAAAGTTTAATCCATTGCATAAAGTTCCAATTCTTGATGAGAAGAAGATATTTTGGGTTGATAATACACCTGAAGGTGAGACCGCCTTTAACAATCAGTGTGTAAATCCTGAATGCGGATATACAGGAAACCAAAGACACGGAGCCTCTCATAATGAAGAAGGAATAAATAAATACAGTACAGAAACGCCCTTATATTGTGAAAAATGTGGTGCCTTACTACCTAGACCTTGGGTTGAAGATAAGAAAACAGGTGAAAAACGTTTAATGAAGGGATTTGTGAGCGCTTATAAAAGAATGATGTGGGATGAACCTGCGAGCACATTGACCCAAAATTTTCAATTTGCTTGCTCGGATAACAAACTTCATCCAGATCAGTGTAGAGTGTTATCCTTACATGCCTATTACTATTGGAGAAAACGCATTGAATTTATTAATAAAGATGATATGGATACAAATGATACACCGACCTTCGTAGAATTCATCAGCCAGCTACAAAAAAGATGTTAGACCTTTTTGCAAAGGATGCAGAACATATTTACATTGCCTGTGGATCAACTGACTTCCGCAAGCAAATGATGGATTGGTGGCACTGGTAAACCTACAGTTTAAAATAGAATCATTTTCAGATAGCTGTGTCTTCATCTTTTGCAATAAAAGAAAAAACTCCATCAAAGTTTTAAGATATAATAAAAACGAATTTATCTTAGCCAGCAAAAAATTATTGGAGGGAATGAAATTTCAGTGGCCTAAGAATGCTGCCGAAGTAAAAGAAATTACACTGCAACAGATGCAATGGCTTCTGTAGGGGCTTGAAATGGAGGAAAAAAAGCACTTCATCCAGTTGAAAAGGGACTTGACAATCCCATTGGTAAGAGTGATAAAGAATTTAAAAAAATAATATATACAATACAAGCGAAGATAAAAGATTTAAAAGAAAAACTAAGACGGTTTGCAATAACTTATGAACCAGGTACATCAGTTACATCAGTTACTTGAGGAAAATTGCTAATCTTCCAAAAATGTCTTATAATAGGATACAAGCTTTTAATCAGAGAGATAGTAAATAAAATATGGGATTAGAGCCTAACAAATCAAGGAAAAATCAAAAAAATCGTCCCCAATGATTCCGAGGGGTGGTTCGTGATGCAAGAAGATTCGAGAGGAGGGATGTGGATTTAATAAGCAGGATTACTAGTTTTTAAATCGGTCTGGATATAGGTGTCAGAATACTTAAGAAATATGATAAAGAAGAGGTTGATATGGGATTTTTAGTGATTTGCTTTTTATTAACATATGCAATTATTGTAATGCTTAGATATAGAGCATATAATAAATCTAGCTATAAGAATGTAAGTGAGAATAGTTTTTTAAAAACAATCTTTGATAAAGGAAATTATGGGGAGTTCTTAACCTTCAGATATCTTGAGAAGTTAGATGGAAATAATAAACTTATGGCTAATTTATACATCCCTAAGTCGGATGGAGCAACAACAGAGATTGATTTAATTATGATTTCCTAAACAGGTATATATGTCTTTGAATCAAAGAATTATAGTGGGTGGATTTTTGGCAATGAGAAAGATAAGAACTGGACTCAAATGTTATAAAATAAGCAGAAAAATCGATTCTTTAATCCTATACGGCAAAATAATAGTCATATCAATGCACTAAAAAGGGTCGCAGAAATAGATGATAGTTCTTTCTATAAATCATACATAATTTTTAGCGAGCGCTGTGAATTGAAAAAGATTACTGTTGTATCACCTGATATCAAAGTTATAAAGAGAAATGCATTACCCAAAACGATAAGAGAGGATATAGCCACTTCGAAAAAATGCCTAACTACTGAAGAGATGAATCAATTATTTTTTAAGCTGCAAAAATATGCAAATGCAGATGAGACCGTCAAAAAGGCTCACATTGATAGTGTACAAAAAAAGTTATCACAAGATAACTAAGGCTCGGATTAATGCATACCGTCCGCTGGGATGGTACCTCAGGACAAATCGTTCCCAATGGTTTCATTCGTACCAGGGGATCTCCATGTTGCCCCTCCATCTTCTGAAATTACATTGTTGAAATAACTCATTCCTGTAAAAACTTTTTTACTTTCTGTTACCGTTGTGTTGGGTTCTACCTCATAAACTTCATCAGGTTCTAGTCTTGTTCCTGTATGCTTGTTTATGTACTGTACGGTTACAGTTGGTTTGTCTAGAGGTTCTAATTCGATAGGGCTTTGGAAAAAATTGATGTCAGAATATATTACTAGAGATAGATTCTATTATTAACTTTTCTTTTTTATGGAATCAATGCAGCAAAGAACATTTATAAGGTGATGAATATGAGGATTAATAAGTTTATTAGTTCAACGGGATTATGTTCAAGAAGACAGGTTGACGAGTTAATTGAACAGGGAAAAGTAAAGATCAATGGTAATACAGCTGTAATTGGAGATAGCGTATATCCCGAGGATAGAGTAGAGGTAAATGGCCAGTTGGTAAAGCCAAAGATGACAAAGCTATATATTGCCTTAAATAAACCACCAGGTATTACTTGTACGACTGAGAGGCACATAAAAGGCAATATAATTGATTTTATAAATCACCCTGAACGTATTTTTCCAATAGGAAGGCTGGACAAAGAGTCAGAGGGATTAATTTTGCTTACCAATGATGGGGATATTGTCAATAAAATATTGAGGAATGAAAACGACAATGAGAAGGATTATATTGTAACTGTAAATAAAGCTATCACACCTGCCTTTATTGAGGGAATGTCAGGTAGAGTGGAGATCTATAATCCTGTTAAGAATGAATATACTTTGACAAACCGTTGTAAAGTCGAAAAAATAAACGCCAGGACATTTAAAATTACTCTTACTCAAGGATTAAACAGACAAATAAGAAGAATGTGCAGTCATTTTGGTTATAGGGTTGAGAAATTAAAGCGGATTCGTATTATGAATATTAAATTAAAGAATTTGCCTGTAGGAAAGTGGAGAAATCTGACAGAAGAAGAGATAAAGAAAATGATTAGAATCATCGGGGATGGTTCTAGTTGATTACTTTGTGTATTGGATTACACTTTCTGTAAATAATTTGACAGGAGATGTTTTTATGCCAAGAGTAGCAAGAAAAGAAAGCAGTACGGGGGTGTATGAAAACATGGAATATAAAGAAATTGTAAAAATCGTAAATGAACAAAAAGAATACTTTAATAACGGTAAAACACTTGACATTGAATTTCGGCTTGCAGAGCTGAAACGACTTAAATCTGCCATTATAGGTAATGAACAAGAGATTTTAAATGCCCTTAAACAGGATTTGTATAAGCCGTTAATAGAATCCTATACCTCTGAGATTGGTTTGATTATTAGAGAAATCAATACTGCTATTAAGAATTTGAAAAAGTGGGCAAAACCAGAAAAGATCAAATCGACGTTTCTCACTTTCCCCTCAAAGAATTATATTATGGCAGAGCCTTTTGGGGTCTCGCTGATAATCAGTCCATGGAACTATCCTTTTCAGCTTTCACTGGTACCTCTTGTCGGTGCAATTGCAGCAGGCAATTGCTGTATAATAAAACCTTCGGAGTATTCAGTGGCATCAATTGATGTTATCAAAAAGCTAATAAACAATACATTTGACAGCAATTATATATTTGTTATTGATGGGGATTCAGAGGTTAGTAAGTACCTGCTTGAGCAACCTTTTGATAAAATATTCTTCACCGGAAGTCCCGAGATTGGGAAGATAGTCATGGAAAGAGCTGCAAAGCATTTGACTTCTGTAACCTTGGAGCTAGGTGGAAAGAGCCCTTGCGTTGTAGATAAGAATATAAATATTGATATTACGGCAAAAAGAATTTTATGGGGTAAGTTCATGAACGCAGGGCAAACCTGTATAGCCCCCGATTATTTGATAGTGCACAAAGATATAAAGGAACAGTTGTATATTGCACTTAAGAAATGGATAACTGTATTTTTTTCGGAAAACCCACAAAATAGTCCAGACTTTGGGCGTATCATTAACAAGAAACATTTCGACAGGCTTAAAAACTATCTGGTAGAGAGTAAGATTATTTTTGGAGGTAGTTCTAATGAACAAAAACTCTATATTGAGCCTAGCATTATAGAGATTGATGATTTGAATTCCCCCATTATGCAGGAAGAAATATTTGGTCCTATTCTTCCCGTTGTTGTGTATCATAAGCCACAGGATATAAAAGAGATAATAGCACGAAATCCCAATCCTCTTGGCTTCTACCTGTTTTCAACTGATAAAATGTTAATGAAACAGCTGATTCATGGAATTCCTTTTGGTGGGGGGTGCATTAATGATGTAATCAGTCATGTTACAAATCATAATCTGCCTTTCGGCGGAAGGGGAACAAGTGGTATTGGCAGTTATCATGGGCGATATAGCTTTGATGCATTCTCACATAAAAAATCTGTACTTCAGAATGGCTTTATATTTGACATGTCTATGAAATATCCTCCCTATAAGGATATACATACCCACATAAGAAAATTTATAATGAAATGAACCAAATGAGGGGGATATCGTTGGGCAATTATAGGTGATATTGTAGGAATAGTTATTGACATATGACATTAATGAGGTATAATAAGTATAAGTGACATATGTCATAAACTATAAGGAGGTGAATAGCATGCCAAGAAGAGATGGAACCGGTCCAATGGGTGCCGGAGCAATGACTGGAAGAGGTTTAGGAATTTGCACAGGTGCCAATGCAGTAAAGTATGGAGTTGGTCTCGGAATGGGATTAGGCCTTGGACTTGCTTGCAGACGCGGTTTCGGTCGTGGCTTTGGTAGAGGGTTCTCAGTTAACCAGATCTCCTCGAAAACACAAAAAGAGTTGCTCAATGAACAGAAAACCATGTTGCAAGATCGACTCGAATCTATTGATAAGCAATTAGAAAACCTATAATGGGAATCAGAAATAACCAGAGGACGCTCTGGTTATTTTTGATTAGGATGAAGGTGATGAATTGTGGCGAGACTGATGAAGTGGAGGAATGTTTGCCGCTTGCCTAAAAGCAATGGAAAATCAAACCGTCATTTATTACACACTTTACCGGCGTCCTATTCCAACAGGCGAAGCGCCCTAAACAACTGTTGACGTTCGCTTTTGCTACATCGATAAAAGTGTATTGGCCTAATTAATATTGTAATGGTATTTGTAACTCAAGGTACGACACTTATATAAAGTTTATATTAATTTTACGGTCATATCGTGACATGGCTTTTCATGAAAAATAATCTTCCAGTCCACTGTTTCTACAGGCTCAAAGTGCAAAGCAGAACACAAGGCACGAAGTTTTCCTTGTCGGCTATCTCCAAAGGTAATAGCAGCAAGTGAATGTGCTCCACTAATGATACCGACTGCAAAGCAGTCACTGATAGCTTGCGGTTCCATTGGATTGCGATGTTTTTTGCGAGGTTTATCTCCACTGCTACAGTCACGGACTGAGAAAGATTCATCATCAAGATCTGGTGAAATAGTGTAGCTCATTGCAATACAGTGGGATGGAAAATCGTAATCTTCGTCACTAAACATATTGGTTGGAATTTCTTGTAATTTGTATTCCTGTACAGTCATTATGTGTAATATATTCGTTACTGGATTCGTAAATTCAATGCGTTCACCCGGGGCATTTATATTGAAATGTGAACTACTGATATTAATAGGGTCATGCTTAATCATTACATCTAGAGATGATATTGAGGGCTTACGTTTTGTTTGCCAAGGAAAGGCTGATCTCCAGATGACCCAGCCTGAGTTTTGGTCAAGTCCATAGTGTTTACAAGCTCCATAGCTTTCTATCTCATTCAGCTCGGGAAAACAAGGATTCCACGATAATTTATAACTGTGGGAACATGAAATTGTCTTACCGTTTAACACAATTTCCGGACTAATATTGATTGTAATAGGATTTTCAGTTTCAATTTCCTCTTGCTGCTGTTCAGAAAAGTTACTGCCACCATTTTCGGGAGAGAGTTCCCACTTATCTATAAAGTTAGTAATACGCTTGGCAGGGATTTTAATGCAAAAATCTATAATCAATCCACTACTACAAGAATAGATGGAAGGAATATGCCATTCTTTATCGTTTAAATTAAAATGAGTTTGGACAGTAATCTCTTTACCTGGTCTTTGCCGCCCAGACTGCCCCCAAAAGTTACCGTCAAAACATACCTTCCATTCGGGAAGTGATGGCACTGGTGGGATAAAGTCTTCATAGTCTTTTGTGAACTTGATTTTGCTATAGTCGAACTCGGCCTGCAATTGTTTGATATAGGTAAAAGGGTGCTCCATTGGCTCAAGATATAGCTTCTCACGAATAATGTTCAATACCGCCATTTGTTCTTTGGTAACTGGATTATCCTCTAAAAAAGTGTCAAACTCCTTCTGGTGCCAACCATGTGCCTGTTCTAAGGCTGCGGTATCACCGCAAGCAAGTAAAAGACACAAAAAATCAGAAAAACTGTTTGCTAGTGGGTGCACATACTTCCTAGGAGTGTTCATAGGGCTGACGGCAAATACCATTTCTCCAAATCCACGGATAAAGCAAAAATGAATGCCATCATTTAAGCTGAAGGTAATGTATTTTGCGTTTTCGATAGACTTGAAAGTTCTCAAGGTATTATTTCTAAATACTGTAATAAAAAAGGAATCATTGATTTAAGAGGATAAAGGACAATGATATGTATATGAAGGAGATTATCATAAAACTAATAAAAGGAAGCCAGTTATCCTTAAGAAAAATTGCTAATCTTCTAGAAATATCTTATAATACGGTACAAGCTTTGAACTAGAGAAATAGTAAATAAAGTAGGGGATTAAATTATAAATAAATCAAAGGCAAATCAAAAAGAACCGTCCCCAATGATTCAATGATTCAATGATTACCTATTGACAAAGTATAGTAAAGAATATAATCTATATGTAGATACCCCACTGGGGGTGGCGTGGGAAAATGATAAGAATGGGGTGGAAATATGGATCAAAAATTTAATGTACAGGGTATGACTTGTTCATCTTGTTCAAGTACAGTCGAAAAGACGGTTGGGAAACTCCCAGGCGTTAAGTCTGTAAATGTAAATTTACTTTCAAATAGTATGACTGTTGAATACGATGAAGGCAGTATGGATAATGGCAAGATTATAAGTGCAGTTGAAGGGGCAGGATATAATGCTTCTGTATTTGTACGGGGAGCAAGTCTTGATAAGCAAAAAGAAAAAGGAGTTAATCCCGTAGAGGAAGAAATAAAGGAAATGAAAAATCGTACAATAATTTCATTTGCATTTTTAATTCCTCTAATGTATATATCTATGGGACATATGTTTAACCTTCCTCATCCTAATTGGTTAATAGGACCAGAAAATGCAATAAGCTTTGCTTTTATGCAATTATTGCTTACCCTACCGATTGTTTATGTTAATCGCAAGTACTATCAAGTTGGTTTTAAAACTTTATTCCATGGCGCTCCAAATATGGATTCACTTATAGCTGTAGGTTCAGCGGCAGGATTAGTATATGGGGCATTTGCAATTTTTAGAATTGGATATGGTTTAGGACATAATGATTTAAGCATTGTTACTAAATATACAAAAGACTTATATTTGGAATCTGCAGCAATGATTTTAGCCCTAATTACGTTTGGTAAACTTTTAGAAATAAGGGCCAAAGGAAGGACGTCTGAGGCAATATCTAAATTAATGGATCTTGCACCAAAGACAGCATCAGTTATCCGAGGCGGTAATGAAGTTGAAATTTCCGTTGAGGATGTAGTTAAAGATGATATAGTAATTGTAAGACCGGGTCAAAGTATACCTGTAGATGGGGTTATTATTGAGGGAAGCTCAGCTATAGATCAATCTGCCTTAACAGGTGAAAGTATCCCTATAGAGAAAAATATAGGTGATAAGGTAATAGCTGCTACTATAAATAAAACAGGATTTTTCAAATTTAAGGCAGAAAAGGTTGGGGATGATACTACGTTAGCAAAAATCATCCAGCTAGTAGAAGAGGCAGGTTCATCTAAGGCGCCCATCGCAAAAATGGCAGATAAGATAAGTGGAGTATTTGTTCCTATAGTAATGTCCATATCACTAATAAGCATGGTTGTATGGTTACTTTTAGGATATCCTTTTGAATTTGCATTATCCATGGGTATTGCGGTATTAGTAATTTCCTGTCCTTGTGCCTTAGGATTAGCGACTCCGGTGGCTATTATGGTTGGAACAGGAAAGGGCGCATCCAATGGAATACTAATTAAGTCTGCAGAAGCCCTAGAAACACTGCATAGGGTTAAAACTATTGTTCTTGATAAGACTGGTACAATTACAGAAGGTAAGCCTATAGTTACAGATATAATTGTAACAAAGGGAGGAACAAAACAACATCTATTAGAAATAGCTGCATCTATGGAAAAACCTTCAGAGCATCCATTGGCCGAAGCTATTGTTCAAAAAGCAAAGGAAGAAGGAATATTATTTAAGGATGTTGATGAATTTAACGCTATTTCCGGAAGAGGTATAGTTGGAAAAATAGATGGGAAACAATATATTGCAGGTAATTTGGCATTAATGAATGATAAGAAAATTAATATAGGATCTTTCCAAGATGCCTCGGATTCATTTGCTATGGAAGGGAAAACCCCCCTATATTTTGCAGATGACAGAAGTCTTTTAGGTATCATTGCCGTAGCAGATGTAGTTAAACCTACAAGTTACGAAGCCATAAATCAGCTTAAAACTATGGGAATAGATGTAGTAATGCTTACAGGTGATAATAAGAAAACCGCCGAGGCAATTAGAAGACAATTACACATCGATAGAGTTGTTGCTGAAATATTACCACAAGATAAAGAAAAAGAGATTAGGATTATACAAGAAGGTGGCAAAAAAGTTGCAATGGTTGGTGATGGTATCAATGATGCACCTGCCTTAGCAAGGGCAGATGTAGGTATAGCTATTGGGGCTGGTACAGATGTTGCTATTGAGTCGGCAGATATAGTTTTAATGAGAAGTGATTTACTAGATGCTGTTACAGCTATTCAACTAAGCAAAGCTACAATTAAAAATATTAAGGAAAACTTATTCTGGGCATTCTTTTACAATAGCTTAGGAATACCATTGGCCGCAGGAGTATTTTTTACAACCTTTGGGTGGAAACTTAGTCCAATGTTTGGTGCTGCAGCAATGAGTATGAGTTCAGTGTTTGTTGTGTCTAATGCTCTAAGGCTAAAATTATTTGAACCAAAACATGCAAAAGCAAAATAAGAAAACAAAATTTATTTAAAGGGAGATATAAAGCAATGAAAAAAATAATAGAAATTGAAGGAATGAATTGTGAACATTGTGTAGCCAAAGCTACAAAGGCATTAAATGCGATTGATGGAGTGGAGGCTAAAGTCAATCTTAAGAAAAAAAGAGCAGTGGTCAATTTAGCGAAAGACTTAGATAAACAGGTATTTATAGATGCTTTAGAAGAAGCAGAATTTAAGGTTGTATCTATTACAGAAAAAAAGAGTTTATTTAATTAACAAATAATAAAAATAAACTTATGGTAGAAAGAGGGTTGGATATGAAATCAGATAAGGAAAAAGTAATGCGTCTTCTAAAAACTACAAGGGGTCAAATTGATGGTATCTTAAAAATGGTTGAAGAGGACAGATATTGTATTGACATCTCCAATCAACTTATGGCTACACAGGCTATACTACGCAACATCAATAGGGATGTACTCCATGACCATTTAGGAAGTTGTGTACAAGAAGCCTTTGAAGCAGGAGAACAGCGTGAAAAGATTACAGAGATAATGGCTATTATTGATAAGCTATCGAAATAAAGTTTTAATCTATCTTATAAGGGAAAAATGCCTGTTAGTAACTTGTTAACTTATTACTAACAGGCATTTTTTATTAGCGGCAGAGGATTCATTGGTGAATAATTCCTTTTAACGCAAATTTTTAGGGTAAGTGCAAATCCACTACAGGTTTATGTGGGAATAAGAGCATAAAATAAGGAACATTAATAATGTATGATTGACAATAGTATGTGACATACAGTATATTAAAATAGAGGTGATAATATGGAATCTATAGAAGAATTATTTAATTCTCTTGTAGTAGAATTAAAACGAGGAACGACAGTACTTATAGTACTTAGTCAACTTCATTCACATGAATACGGATATTCTCTTGTACAAAAATTAGATAATAAAGGAGTTCCAATTGAGGCAGGAACGCTTTATCCCTTACTGCGAAGACTAGAAAAACAGAAATTATTGATAAGCGAGTGGGATACAAGTGAAAGTAGGCCACGAAAATACTATACTATGAGTGCAGAAGGAAAAAAGGTGTATAAAAGACTTAAAAAAGAATGGAAACAAATTTCAAATTTATTAGAGAATGTTCTAGAGGAGGATGAAAATGAATCTAATTGATCGTTATATCTATGCAGTAGCTGAATGTTTACCGAATAATATCCGTGATGACATTACAAAAGAATTAAGAGCTAATATTGAATATATGTTAACTAATAGCTATACTGAGGAGGATGTATACAGAGTTCTTGAAGAACTAGGCAGTCCAATGAATTTGGCCAATGAATATAATCCCCAGAAAAGATACTTAATTGGCCCAGGATATTTTAATAAATATATTGGAATTCTAAAAGTGGTAGTGGGAATTTGTATTGTTGTTTTTGCAAGTATTTCGATGGTAGATTCCATAATAAACAGATACGGAATGGATTTAATAGATAGGATTGTAGGGATATTTACCAATGTACTTACAGGAGCATTAGTAGGAACTATGCAAGGGGCTTTTTGGGTTACTTTAATATTTATAATTTTAGAAAGAAGTGGGGTTGAACCAGGATATTTACCAGCCTTTAGTAGTGAATGGACTCCCGATTTATTGCCAGAAATACCTCTAAATAATAATTTGAAAATTTCTAGGGGTGAAACAATCTTTTCGATATTATCTACCATAACATTTACTGCTTTATTATATTTTCAACCGCAGCTTATAGCTATATATATTAGAGATAAAAACAATACCCTAAATATTACATCATTATTTGATATCAATAGATTAGAAATATATATAGTTTTTATATTAATATTAGCTGTATTTCAATTAGGTATTTTTGTATGGAAGTATATTACTAAGAGATGGACTATGCCACTTATTATATTAAATGCTTTATATAATATACTTATGTGCATACTTTTAATCATTATGTTGTTTGATAATCAGCTATTTAATATTAACTTCATATCCGCATTTTCTAATCTTGTAAATGGGTCAATTGAAGCCATCACGGTATGGCTTGATAGGGCAAGGTGGATTTTTGTAACATTCTTTATTGGTATTACCACTTGGGATAGTATAAGGATATTTTATAAATTTAAGGTTTATAAATAATAAAACTATATTATCATTTCTATATCATGCAAAACCAGATTATTCAATAAAAGATGATTATATAAGACTTTATGGAACTACATTAACTACAATTGTAAATTATTGTAATAAGGGTTTCGGTTATAATAAATTTATTATTTGTATTAGTTTTGACGGAAAGGACTTTATAAATGAAAGAAGTGACTTGTTTGAATAAAGAGACAAATACAAATCCAATGTTTTCTAAAAGAGATTTAAAACGTTTAATCATACCCCTCATAATAGAGCAGCTCTTAGCTGTAACCGTGGGTATGGCAGATATTATAATGATTTCTGGGGTAGGGGAAAGTGCTGTTTCGGGGGTATCACTTGTAGATACTATTAATATATTACTCATTAATGTTTTTGCGGCTCTAGCCACTGGAGGTGCCGTTATATCTGCCCAGTACATTGGCAAAAAAGAAAAGGAAAATGCAAGGACATCTGCCAATCAGCTTTTGCTTATTTCAGTTATTATATCCATTGTTATTATGGTTATTGGTCTTACTTATAATAAACTTATCCTGAGTACAATCTTTGGAAAAGTAGATTATGAAATCATGGAAAATGCTCAGGTTTACTTTTTGCTTTCATTATTGTCATATCCCTTTTTAAGTATTTATAATAGCTGTGCAGCCTTATTTCGCTCCATGGGGAATTCTAAAGTTTCTATGATGACTTCCTTAGTTATGAATGTGATAAATATATGTGGTAATGCTATCTTAATATTTGGATTTGGTATGGGGGTGGCAGGGGCAGGTACTGCTACATTAATATCCCGTGTTGTAGCTGCTATTATTGTGTTTGCACTTATACGAAACCCAAGATATGACATCAATATCAAAAAACATTTTTCTTTAAAACTAAATCCGCATTTTATTAAACAAATTTTACATATTGGCATTCCCAATAGTTTAGAAAATAGTATGTTCCAGGTAGGTAAAATACTAGTTATGAGTCTGGTTGCAAGTTATGGTACTTCCTCCATTGCTGCTAATGCAGTGGGTAACACCGTAGGCGGTTTTGCAACACTACCCGGAGTTGCTACAGGCCTTGCACTGATTACAATTATCGGTCAATGTGTAGGCGCAGGGGACTACGAACAGGCAGTGTATTATACGAAAACCATACTCAAGATCACCTTTTTATCCCTTGGCATTATTAATGTTCTTTTAATTATTTTTGCCCCTGCTATAGCTGGGGTATATAACTTAACTCCAGAAACCACGAAAATAGCTGTGCAAATTATGAGATATCATAGTTTTTGCTGTATGATTATCTGGCCTTTATCATTTACTTTACCAAACACCTTAAGAGCAGCTAGCGATGTAAAGTTTACAATGTTTATTGCTATTATTTCCATGTGGACTTTTAGAATTGCTTTTAGCTACATATTAGGAAGTATTATTGGTCTTGGGGTATTAGGCATATGGGTTGCGATGACTATTGATTGGCTATTTAGGAGTATTTGCTTTACTACGAGGTTTATTAAAGGCGCTTGGAAGGTTCCAATCTCTTATGCAAAACAATAATGCAGTTGCTTTATTTGATATGAGATGAATTGCCATATCATATCTTCAAAAGATTATTGCGCGATAGGTAGTAATAGATATTTACAAGGTTTATGAAGATTAAAAATTATAAAGTTAGATTATATAGAGAATAAAAGCAGCAAATGATTGGTTTAACACATTATAACCTAATTTTAATTAAGATAAGTAATATTTTAGTATTTAGGAAGGATTTAGGAATATTGTGTAGAAATATATAAGAAGATGAAGGTATTTACAAGTTAATTATGACTTGGATGCTATTGGAGGGATTAAAATGCTCAATGTTTATGAAGGATTTAGTTCTCATGAAGATACTAAAATTGCAGCTAAAGAAATAATACGGCAGATAAAAAAACCCGGCGTAAGTTATGTAATATTTTTTGCAGCTAATACTTATGATTTTGAGCTGCTATCTTCAATAATGAAAGAAGCTTTTACTCATGCAGAGGTTGTAGGATGCACTACGGCAGGTGAAATTTCCCATAATCATTTGACTCAGAATTCTATATCTGCTATGGCCATATCCTCAAATAACTTTATTACATCTACAACGGTAGTCGAGGATATAAGTACCATACCCATGATGTTTAGGGATGATTTAATAAAAACTTTTAGAAAAACTGGACTTTCTCTTGAGGATCCTTCTAGTGCCAAAAAAGGTTTTGCACTAACTTTAATAGATGGTTTATCCTCAGCAGAAGAAAAAACCTTATCTGTCATTAACTCTATATTTAAGTATTCTGGATTTCCCATAATAGGCGGGAGTGCCGGGGATGGACTAGATTTTATTAAAACCAAGGTTAGTTACAATGGTAATACTTTTACTAATGCAGCGGTAGTAACATTTGTAAATCCAAATTGTAAATTCTATATATTAAAAGAAAACATCTTTAAACCTGCAGGCAATCACATGGTAGTAACGAGGGCAGACATCAGAGGAAGGATTATATATGAATTAGATAATATGCCTGCCGCTAGGGCCTACGCAGAAAAACTAGGAATAGGCAAAAAAGACTTACCTAAATATTTTACTACAAACCCCTTGGGAAGAAAAATTGGTGATGACGTTTGGATTGCATCTCCATTTAAAATAAACTCAGATGATTCTATTCAGTTTTATTGTCAGGTGCTTACGAACTCGATATTAGAAATACTTAAACCTCTTGATCCGGTAGAAGTTATTAACGAAACCTCAAGGGAATTGATGAAAAATGTACCCAATCTTAAAGGGATTATTGCAATAAATTGTATTCTTAGGCGATTGCAATTTGAAGAGCAAAAAATAGGCGAACAGGTTATGGCTCCTCTTTCTAATTTAGCACCATTGGTAGGGTTTTCCAGTTACGGGGAGCAGCTTAATGGAAAGCATTTAAACCAAACATTAGTATTATTAGGATTAGGAGAATAGCCATGAGAATAGTAAATTTATTTCAAACAAAAAAGAATAGCCCCGCAAATAATTACAACGATAATAATAAAAATGGTTTTTTTATAGAAGAGGATGTTCTACTAAAGATAATGAGCACATTTGAAAGCCTAAATAAATTGGTATCAGAAAAAATAGATGGGCTTTTACAAAACGAAGGAAAGTCAACCAAAAGGGTTAGTGATTTATCCGTAAGTATTTCAGAAACGAATAAAAGTTTGCAGCATATATCCAATAATATTATAAGGTTTTCTGACAATGTAGAATCCACAAATGCATTGATAAATAATGTGCTTAGTAATGTGGATATGACTAAAAAGTTAACATATGTAGGCAGTGAAAATATGAATGATGTATCTACTCAAGTTAATGTTATTATGACAATCATAGATGAGTTTCAAACTGCCTTTGTTGATCTTAAAGATGCGTATACCAATATACAAGAATTCACAGAAATTATCAATAATATCGCAAGCCAAACCAATTTATTATCCCTGAATGCTTCCATCGAAGCAGCTAGGGCAGGAGAGCAAGGTAGGGGGTTTGCCGTAGTTGCTGATGAAGTCAAGAAGCTCTCGGAGGCTACTACCCAAGCCTCTCTTCAAATTGGAAGTACCATAGCCACAATAATGGAGTCGATGGAAGAATTAAACAATAAAACTTCTAGCGCATCTACTGAAGTAGAAAAGGGAATGCATCTAACAGAAAAGGCTAAAATATCTCTGATGGATATCTTGCAAAATCAAGATGAACTTATTAATCTTGCTGAGGATTCTGTTAAAGCAACAATGGAGAATTCTAATGTGATAGATACCATTTCTAAAGAACTTATTTCACTAAATACTACCTCGAAACAGGACAAAGATAGTCTGGATGGCTTTTTATTGGATACTGAGGTGAAAACAAGTTACTTTATCGATTTAATTTCGTTTTCAGATCAATCCTTAGAAAGTGTTAAGCTATTAAGAAAGAAACTAAAGAAATGGGGATGATTCAGGATTCTTAATTTTAGGGGTTATTATTTCTTAATAAAAAAGTAGCCCTGTTACACCGGCTATAATTATAACTATAATAGGGTTTAATTTATGTATCCTTAATAAAAGCAAAGAAACTATGAACATAATTATGGCTGTAATATTTACACTAGTATTTTTAACCTGTAATGATGAAGTCTCGAAAAATGAAATCAAAATAATGGTACCTGCCGCAGAGGCAATAAGACCTACGGAGCTAGAGCGTAGGCCTTTTAATATGTTAGCAATACTATTTATATCCCTGTTTTTCTTAAAAAACTCGTAAAAGAGAATGGAAATAATAAATCCAGATATGATACTTCCAAATGTAGCCACTATAGCACCGGGAATACCGGCAATACGTATACCTACAAAGGAAGCAGTGTTGACAACTAAAGGACCAGGTGTCATTTGAGAAATTGTAATGATATCTGTATATTCTTGGAGTGTAAGCCAATTATAATAATTTACCATCCTATCCTGTATTAATGGGATAATCGCATATCCCCCACCAATACTAAATAAACCAACTTGCAAAAAACTAATAAATAATTTTAGAATAGTGTTATTCATCTTGAATTGCTCCTTGTTTGTTTTTGAAATAAGTTTGTATGAAAGATAAAATAGAACATAAGACAATTATAGTTATTGCATTGATATTAAAAACAAAATTAGCTATGAATGTAATGGGAGCCATTAATGTAAATAGTAATTTTTTTTCTTTTATAATCCCTTGTCCCATATCAACTATCAAATCAACAATTGTAGCGGCAACTCCCGCTTGCATACCTTTCAAAATTGCTGTAATAATCCTATTATCTCTAAAAGCCTTATAAAAAAAGGATATGACAGATAAAATCAATAAAGGTGGTAAAACGGTACCTATACAGCTGATGATTGCACCAGTAATTCCCAATATACGATAACCTACTAATACAGCAATATTAACAGCTATGGCACCCGGGGTTGATTGGGCAATTGCAGCCATATCTAGGAGCTCTTCTTGACTAATTAATTCTAAGTCATTGACGAAATACTTGCGTATCATGGGTATAGCAATATATCCCCCACCAAAGGTAAAAGCGCTGATAGAGAATGTAATTTTAAAAAGGGTAAAATATAATTTAAGTTTTTCAAATCTCATAAGGGATAAAACCTCCAATAATTCTAACTTAATATTCAATAGTATACCCTTTGTTCTAACATAAGTAAAATGATATATAGACTATCTTTTTCTATTTATATTTAATTTTATATTGCAAGAATATTATAAGGATGATATAATAATGATATCACATATATATCAAATATATATTAAAAATCGTGAGGTGGAGATTATGGAAGAGAAAATTTTAAAAGCAAAAAAAGGAATGCCTATGTTATTTTTATTCATACTACTTTATGCTATAGCCATTGGCCTAATTATTCTTGGGGGGGCCATAATTGACAAAGGCGAATCTATAGGGGGCATACCTCTAGCAGTTGGAATCATTGGGATTATTCTTGGTGTTATACCCTTTTTGGGGTTTAAAGTTATAAGGCCCAAAGAGGCTTTAGTTCTTACACTTTTTGGAGACTATATTGGTACTATTAATGAACCAGGGTTTTATTTTGTTAATCCATTTTCTATAGCAGTTAATCCGGCAGCTAAAACACGTCTTGGTCAAAGTGGAGATGTAGATAGTAATGTTCCATTGAATATAGCAACCTTAGCTGAACAAAAAATTATTTATACTAGTGGTAATGATAAAAAGATATCTCTAAAAATCATGACCCTTAATAATACTAGGCAAAAAGTCAACGATGTTTTGGGAAATCCTGTTGAGATTGGTATTGCTGTTATGTGGAGGGTTGTAGATACAGCTAGTGCAGTTTTTAATGTTGATAATTTTAAAGAATATCTTTCTTTACAATGTGATAGTGCAGTAAGAAATATTGTGCGTATTTATCCTTATGATGTAGCGCAGGGCATTGATACCACAGGGGATGGTGAGCCTGATGAAGGAAGTCTTAGGGGTTCTAGCGCGATAGTAGCTGAACGTATTCGCCAAGAAATACAAGACAAGGTAAAAGAAGCAGGTCTTGAAATAATTGAAGCCCGTATAACTTATCTTGCATATGCTCCTGAGATTGCAGCAGTTATGCTTCAAAGGCAACAAGCTAGTGCTATCATTGATGCACGAAAAATGATAGTTGATGGTGCAGTAAGCATGGTGGAAATGGCTATTGAAAAGCTAAACCAAAACGAAGTAGTAGAATTAGACGAGGAGCGTAAGGCCGCAATGGTATCCAATTTATTAGTTGTATTATGTGGTAACAAAGATGCTCAGCCCATTGTAAATAGTGGAAGTTTATATTAAAAATGAATGAGAAAAAGAAACAGACTCCCCTTCGTATCTCTTCAAAGTTGTACGAGGAGATTGCATCTTGGGCAGAAGATGACTTTCGATCTATTAATGGGCAGATTGAATATCTTCTGACAGAATGTGTAAAATGGAGAAAAAAGGGTGAAAAAGGTATGACTAAGAAATTATAAAATTTGATATTTGATTTTTAATAGCACCGATTATTATACCGGTGCTATTTTAAATCATTTTGATAACTATGTTCAAAACCGGATAACTTTTAAGTAAGGTTTTTACATATCATCAATTAAAATCGGATTATCCGTAGTATATAGATTATCTAATAGTATTTACACTTTAGAGGAATACATAGTTTAAAAAAACACGAAATGTATTAATTAAAAAAACTCTTATTGAATAAAATAAAATAGAATTATATATACTAATCCAGAGCATTTAATTAGCTAATAAAGAGAGGTTATCACAGTGGGAAATAAGATTATAGAAGGTTTATCAGCAATGAATACAACGACTTTGCAAATATCCCCGGACATACAGAAGGTCATATTTCCCTATTTCGTGAAAAGGACCGTGTGCTTATTGCTGCAGATGCTTTTTGTACAACGAAACAGGAATCTTTAATCTCTGTATTATTACATGATGAACAGATAAGCGGACCACCAAAATATTTGACTACTGATTGGAAAGCAGGAAAGGATTCAGTAATAGTCCTTAGGGACTTAAAACCATCATTGGTAATATCAAGTCATGGCGAGCCTATGGAAGGTGAAGAACTTAGAAAACATTTAGAGATGCTAGTTGCAAACTTTGATAAGATTACCGTACCTGAGCAAGGAGTTTTTGTTACCCAATAAGAAGAAACTAGATTTTTGGTAGTTCTACTGGACTTAGTATTGAATTAAAGAAGGAAATATACCATAATGATAGAAAGGTTAAATTATAAAGGGGGAAATATAATGATACCAACACCGCATATCGAAACAAAAGATAAAAGTGAGATTGCACAAACTGTATTAATGCCTGGAGACCCTCTACGAGCTAAATTTATAGCCGACACCTTCCTAACAGATGTAAAGCAGTTTAATAGTGTTCGGAATGTTTTGGGGTATACGGGGAACTATGAAGAAAAAAGGATTTCTGTTATGGCAAGTGGGATGGGTATGCCTAGTATGGGGATATACTCCTACGAGCTTTATAAGTTTTATGATGTAGCAAATATTATAAGAATCGGATCCTGCGGAGGATATACCCCTGATGCAAAACTCTATGATGTAATCCTAGCCAAAGATGTATGGAGTGAATCAAATTATGCTAAAGTGCAGGGGGGTTATGAGAGCAATATCATTGAAGGAACAAAGGAACTAAACGAAAGACTTATGAAATATGCAAAAGAATTAGATATACCAGTGCATTTGGCAAGGATTCATTCTTCCGATGTATTTTATAGGGAAAATTCTAAGGAGTATAAAGATATTTACGATAAATATGGTTGCGTAGCTGTGGAAATGGAGGCCTTTGCACTTTTTCATAATGCAAGAATCCTTGGAAAAAATGCAGCATGCCTACTTACGGTATCCGATAACTTAGCAACTAAAGAAGCAACGACCTCTAGAGAACGACAAAATGCTTTCACAAATATGATGAAAATTGCCCTAGGCGGTGGTGCCGGGTACACAAGTTAATAGGTTAGGGGGTGGATTATTCCACCCCCTTTTTATTCAATAATACTTACAGGATATTTTTTCTTTAACTTTTCTTGGGTTGTTATATAAATTTCCCTTTGTTTATTTGCTAGGCATTGGTCTTTGGCTTTATCTTCTACCTCTTCAAAAGAGGGATCTTTTGCCTCGTTAATTTTATCAACTTTAATTATATGATAGCCAAATTGTGTTTCAACCGGAGAACTTATTTCCCCAATTCCCATGGAAAAAACAACCTTATCAAATTCAGGGACCATTTGCCCCTGGGAAAACTCCCCAAGAGAGCCTCCAGATTCCTTAGAAGGACAGCTTGAATATTTACCGGCAGCATCAGCGAAATCTAATCCGTCCTTGATTTCTTTTAATATTTTATCTGCTTCCTCTTTACTATCAACCAAGATATGCCTTGCATTTATTGTTTTTGGTTGTGCAAACATAATTTTATTTTCGTTAAAATATTTCTTTGCTTCTTCATCACTTACAGAAACGGAAGTCATTAACTTGTTGGCAGCATACTGGATAAGTAAAGATTTTTTCATTTGTTCTAAGGCTACCATAAAACTTTCTTCGTTTTCGAAATTATTTTCCAAGGCATCGGAATAAATTAATTCTTGAGCAATAATTTCATCAAGCAATTGTCTTTGACCCTGAGGATTATTGAACTGTGCCCCTCTTTGGCCTAAACTTTTCATAAGAGAATGAATATCTGATTGCTTAATTTCCCTACTATCAACTGTAGCTAATACCTTATTTTCCATTCAGTAATCTCCTTTATATTTAAATTAATTGCCATTAGAAGTGTAACATTATTTACTTAGGTTGTAAAATAAAGTTGTGAATGGATAAGGTTTTATTATATCATGTTCTATTCCAAAAACGTTGTTGAGCAATAGCAGCAATAAAATCCTTTTCAAAACTAGGATTATTTGCAGCAAAGATTACACCAGCTAAATTGTTTTCTTTTGATCGCTGCATACATAATTGCCCAGTGGTTGCTACCCCGATGGGCTTATAATGTTTATAAGCTTTATTTACGAATTCCATAACATTATAATTGAAATTCTTTTGGTTTTGTACATTTCCCCCAACAATATAAAGGGAATCATACAGAACCGAATCCGATGTAATAAAGGATTTATTAACTGTAATGGTTGAGCCACCAGCCCCAACAACATCTCCAAGTTTTTCACTTATAATATCTACAAATACGCCACATTTTCCTAGAGCATCGAGGGTATTTCTAACTTCCCTATCATTGAAGTTATTACCAATTATAATTCCGACCTTTTGTGTGTATGCATAATGTGGTGTATTTGCCTGACTTAGGGCAGGAGAAGATTTTGTTATTTGCACATTGGAGATTTTTGGCGGAACGGCACCGATGTTTTCAGCAATTATTTTTGCCATTTCTGTATCTACATTTGCGAACATATCAACATTTTGTTGACGAACGGATTTACTTTTTACCATTCCAAGATGATAAATAAATAATTCTATTGTATGTTGTTTCTCCACCGGTGACATACTATTCCAAAAGAGTCTAGCCTGGGAAAAATAGTCTGTAAATGAGTCGCTGGGAACCTCTCTTGTAACATGCCCCTCAACTTTCGTAGGATAATGTGTGAAGCCACCTTCTTCTGGACTTGAAGTTGCAGGGGTGTTGTGGGCTAGGGAATTTTTGCGATAATCAACCCTATCAACGTCGATTCTATATCTTGAGTAGCCATCTCTTTGGTTAAAATTCATTTCTACAATAGGCTTATTAATAGGTATTAACTCGATGTTTGAAGTGCCAAGACGATGATAATCCGTATCCCTATAGGCAAAGGTCCGACCTTGTAAAACAGGGTCATTTGAAAAGTCAATTCCTGGGACAAGGTTGGAAGGGTCGAAGGAGGATTGTTCTTCCTCTGCAAAGAAATTATTCACCAACTTATTCAAGGTCATTTTCCCAACTATTTCGGGGGGAACAACTTCTTCTGGCCACAGTTTTGAGTCATCCAAAACATCAAAATCATATTTAAACTCGTCTTCTTCAGGAATCATTTGAATGCCGAGCCAGTACTCGGGATAGGCCCCCCGCTCAATTGCCTCAATCATATCATGTCTATGGAAGTCTGGATCTATTCCACCAATTATATTTGCTTCCTCCAATAATAAAGAATGAACACCAAGTACGGGTTTCCATATAAATCGAACAAAGGTTGATTTACCCTGTTCATTTATAAAACGGAACGTATTAATGGGATAGCCTTCCATCATCCTCCAACTTCTTGGGCGACCACGGTCAGACATGAGCCACATAATAAAATGCGCCGATTCTGGGTTATTTGCGACATAGTCCCAAAGGGTATCGTGGGCAGCTGCTGCCTGTGGGACATCGGTTATGGGATTTGGCTTGATTGCATGGGTAAAGTCAGCAAATTTCATTGCATCCGTCATAGCAAATACCGCAAATGAAAGTGCAAGATTATCGTAATTGCCTTCTTGAGTATAGAATTTGGTTGCAAAACCGCGGACGTCTATAGCTGTATCTTTGGAACCCCTACTACCTATAAAGTTAGAAAACCGAACAAATACAGGGGTTTTAATTCCGGGCTCCCGTAGGAAACAGGCTTTTGTATACTTTCTCATAGATTTAGTACATTCAAAAATACCGTGCACCCCGAAGCCTCTTGCATGGACTACTTTTTCTGGTATTCGCTCCCGGTTAAAATGGGATTGTTTTTTAAAAAAGTGAGAGTCTTGTAATAATGTAGGCCCCCGACGTCCTGCCCTTAGGGACTGGTCATCATTTGAAATTTTTAATCCGGCGTCGCTCGTTAATTTTTTGCCTTCTCCTGTGTTTCTTTTTTTATACTGTTCTAGTTGTCTAAGTTTTTCATTTTCCCTGATTTTATTTGGGTCTCTAGATTCCACAAAACCACCTACTCTTTCATAAAGTTTTAATAATCCTTTACATATATATGATAGGACTTATAGATTTGCTCCAAAAAACTTTATGAACTTGTAAATTGATTAAGCTTATAACAAAAAGTAAGAATTTCTTAGTAACGATATAATTCCAGTTTCATACAATATATAGATAGATTTACGAGACCTATAAAAAATATCCATGGGTATTGATAGAAAGGAGTAGACCATTATATGAAGTCTGTTATAAAAAAAACAGTTTATATTTTTTTAGGCTTTTTATTTTTGATAACGGGAGTTATCGGTGTAATAATACCCATTTTACCAACAACTCCGTTTTTATTAGGGGCTTCATTTTTTTTCGTAAGAGGTTCTAAATTAATAAACAAATGGTTTTTATCCACAAGACTATATAAGAATAATTTAAAAGACTTCGTAGAATCAAGGGCCATGGCATCAAAAACCAAGGTGAAGATTTTATTTTTTGCAACTATTTTATTACTTTTTGCAATTTATTTATTAAATAACATCCATGGAAGAATAGTAATTATCTGTGTTATGCTTTATAAGTATTATTATTTTATATTTTGTATAAAAACTATAAGACAAGATAATTCTTGGGGTAAAAAAAGAGTAAGGTTGAGATAGAAAATAAATGGAATTATAAAGTTAACCATTAAAGGGAGCATTATCAGAAAATAAATCTGGATTTTTTTCTAATAATGCCAGGAGAAGATTTGCCATTTTAAAGCTATCACATATTCTTACCTCCGCATCACCAAACTGTCCCTTATACATAGCCTTATTTTTTATACAGTAATCATCTACTTTCCAAAAATGATCAGACCATGTCTTGCCACAATGCCTACGGGAGGGGATAGATATTTCAGTTTCATCAGGTAATACTGTATATAGCTGTTCGTGTTCATCTGTCATTCGCCCAGGGATATCAACCCATTCTTCGACACTGTGTATGAATGTGTTTTTCTTAAGATCGACCCCTAAAAGCATGATAGTTGCCTTTTTATCATAAAGCCTTCCCCAGACAGACTGTCTAGCACAAGGGGTATCATGTTGTTCTTCCCCTGAGACGAATTCCTTAGCATCCCTTCCAAGGGCAGCTATTGAATGGGTTGGGTGCAAAGAGCGAATGACCCCGGGACGTTTCCTAAAGATTTCAGGAAGTATACCAACACAGGAGGGAGAGGTTTCTACATAAAACTTGGGATTATTGGTATTAATATAAGACCAAGTATGGGTAGGTAGTATAAGTAATCCATCCTTCATATATTCAGATAAGGCATCTAGAACTGTATCAGCTCCCCCTTTAACATCTCCAATACTTTTCATAGATGAGTGTACTAATAAAACTCCTTTTTTATCAATTCTTAAATTTTCCAAGTCTTTCAGTAGACTTATTTTTGTATGCATAAAATCCTCCTAGCTATTGTTGTGTAGTGGTTTATAAAGTTTAAGGCTTATATTTCTATATCATAATACCATATATTCATAGTTCAAACCATATGAGGCAAAAAGGAATTTTAGGGTAAATAAAAGTACCTTTCATACAATCAAACTAGGAAAATGGTTGTTGACATATGTCGGTAAGGCGGTATAATATACTTATAAGTGACATATGTCAATAATTACAGGAGGTGAATTTATACTAGGAGAAGATGGAACTGTCCCGATGAAATTGGTTTAATGAACAGGGGATGCTCTGTTTATTTCTATTGAATTGAGGTGGGGTTATGGCAAGACCAATGAAATGGAGAAAGGTTTGTGGTTTACCTAAGAATGATAGATTTGGGCCTCTTGATTTATCCATAGATGATAGGGAATATATTAATATGACAGTAGATGAATATGAAACCATAAGACTTATTGATTTAGAAGGGTTTACACAGGAGGAATGTGCAAAACAAATGAATGTAGCCCGCACTACTGTACAGGGTATTTATATGGAAGCAAGAAAAAAGCTGGCCGAATCCCTAGTAAATGGGAAAGTATTATTGATTGAAGGAGGAGAATACCGATTATGTGACGGTCTAGGAAGAAGTTGTGGAAGGGGGTGCCATAGGAATAGACATGGACGAAGCTTTGCAGATAAGAAAGATGAATCATATGAATAGTTTATTTTAAAAATGTCTAGTAAAATAGAATGGAGGATTCTCATGAAAATAGCAATACCTGTGGATGAAAAAAACATGAATACGAAGGTTTGTATATCTTTTGGTCGTGCCCCATATTTCCTTTTTTATGATACCGAAACAAAGGAAGGTTTATTCCACGATAACAGTGCGGCAGCAAGTACAGGGGGGGCAGGAATCAAAGCAGCTCAAATGATAGTTGATAATAAAGCCGATATACTATTAACCCCAAGATGTGGACAAAATGCTGCGAACGTGCTTAAGGCTGCTGATATTAAAATATACAAGACAAATAATATTTCAGTGAAAGATAATATCGATGCTTTCACAAATGGGAAACTTTCTTTGCTTGAGGAAATCCATGCGGGATTCCATGGGCGTGGAGGAAATTAGTATGAATATAGCTGTATTAAGTGGTAAGGGAGGAACAGGAAAAACATTAGTATCAGTTAATTTGGCCGCCACAGCAGGGGAATCTATTTATGTGGACTGTGATGTAGAAGAACCTAATGGGCATTTATTTTTTAGACCACAAGATATTAAGGAAGAAAAGATATACGTCAAAATTCCAACTGTTGAGTATGAGCTTTGTGATGGATGTAGGAAATGTGTTGAGTTCTGTAAGTTCAATGCCCTTGCTTATACGGGGAAAAACCTTATTGTTTTTGAAGAGATTTGTCACTCCTGTGGCGGATGTCTAATAGTTTGTCCTACGAAAGCATTAACTGAAAAGGATAAGGTTATTGGAAAAATACAAAAGGGAGTTTCCAGGCAGGTAGTTGTACATACTGGAACAATGAACATAGGGGAAGCATCGGGAGTGCCAATCATTAATAAGCTCTTAGAAAAAAACAAAAAAGATCCAAATAAACTAACTATTATTGACTGTCCCCCTGGGAGTGCTTGTATTGTGATGGAAAGTATTAAAGACGTAGACTATTGCATCTTAGTGGCTGAACCAACCCTATTTGGGGTTCATAACCTTAATATGGTATTTGAGTTAGTGCAATTATTTAATAAGCCCTTTGGGGTGGTACTTAATAAATGTTTGAAAGGTGAAAATCCGGCAGAAAAGTTTTGTTTAGAAAGAAACATTAAGATATTAGGCAGAATACCTTTTGATGATGAGCTAGGAAGGATGAACTCTAGCGGTAATATTGTAGTTAGAGAAAATGAAAAATATAAATTTATTTTTTCTTCCTTACTAGAAATGATAAAAAGCGAGGTGCAAAATGAAGCAGCTTCTAATTCTTAGTGGCAAAGGTGGCACTGGGAAAACTACAATAGCCAGTGCATTAATAAAGCTTTTTAATGCTAAGGCTTACGGAGATTGTGATGTGGATGCACCGAATCTTCATCTTATAACAAGGCAAAATACTAAGCCTATAAAAAATCATTACTATGGTTTACCAAAAGCAAAAATAAACCCTAAATTATGCATCAAATGTGGTAACTGTATACAAAGTTGTAGATTTGATGCTATCTCATTGAAAAAAATATACACTGTGGATTTATATGCCTGTGAAGGATGTGGGGTTTGTGGACTTGTCTGTCCTAGAGGGGCCATATCCTTAGAGCCTACTATAGATGGGGAACTCATGCTATATAAAGATAAAGAGGAGGTTTTTTCGACAGCACAACTTAAAATGGGTAGCGGTACCTCCGGGATGCTTGTAACGGAAGTAAAAAAACAAATGAAATCGGCAGCAGGGGATGAAAATTTTGCAATTATTGATGGTTCCCCGGGTATAGGTTGTCCCGTAATAGCCTCCCTTAGTGGGGTGGATATGGTTTTAATCGTAGCCGAACCTTCTATATCAGGAATTAGTGATATGGAACGGATAATAAAAACTGCCCAAGGATTTGGTACGAAGATAGGGGTATGTATAAATAAATATGATACTAATCTTAGAAATACTAGGAATATTCAAGGGTTTTGCGAGAAAAAGGGAATACCTTTTGTAGGGAAAATACCTTTTGATTCGGAAGCGGTAAAAGTCATAAACAATGGTAGTACCATAGTAGATATAGAGTGCGCATCGGGAGTAGCGGTAAGGAAAATTCATGCTAAGATTATAGATATATTTAAAATATAAAATGGAGGTATAAGAAATGATTAAAATTGCAGTAGCAAGTGAAGGGAATAGGATAACAGAACATTTTGGTCATTGTGAAAATTTTAATATTTTTGAGGGGGAAGATGGAAAGATTATAAGCGTTGAATCTATCCCTAATCCAGGACATAAGCCAGGATTTCTTCCTAATTTCCTAAATGATAAAGGGGTTAATGTAATTATTTCAGGTGGCATGGGTGGAGGAGCCGTAGATATTTTTAATGAAAAAGGAATAGATGTTTATGTGGGGGTAAAAGGCGATGCCAAAGCAGCAGCAGAAGCATATCTTAAAGGTCACCTAAAAACAACAGGCTCTATTTGCCATGAACATGAACATCATGATATATGTGGAGAATAAATCTAAATTGACTAGATTATTGGCACTAAAAATATAACAACTGTAGACAAGGAGAAAGGAAATGGATAAAAAGATTCATACTTGTACTCCACATAGGGCATGTATCTCATTGGTTCCGATTTTCAATCATTTAGAAGATTGTCAAATACATGAAATCATGAAATCTACAAAATCCACTTCATACAAGAAAGGGGAAATGATTTATCGTGCAGGGGATGTTTCAGACTCCCTACATATTGTAAGTGATGGAAAGGTAAAAATATACCGATTATCCGAATCAGGAAAAGAACAACTGGTGCGTATTTTAGGTCCAGGGGATTTCACAGGGGAACTGGCATTATTTAATGAGTCTATTCATGAATCCTATGCAGAGGCCATGGAAGATAGTGATATTTGTATGATTACCCGGGAAGCCTTACAAAGGTTTTTGATGGAATTTCCTTCTATCTCTTTAATGATTTTATCTGAGTTTTCGAAGAGACTAGAAAAATCAGAAAAACAGGTAACCCGTTTTGCCACCGAAAAGGTTGAGACGAGAATAGCTCTTTTTTTATCTGAACGTGTGGAAGATGAAGGTGGGAGAATGGAAATATCATTACCCATGGCTAGAAAGGATTTGGCATCTTATCTAGGAACAACACCTGAAACGTTAAGCAGGAAATTAACTGAATTTGAAAAGGAGGGGTATATTAAACAGATAGGGTATAAAAAAATCAAAATATTAGATTTAGATGGGTTAATGGATTTGTAGGCTCCTGAATTCTTGAAGAATTCAGGGGCTTTTTTAGATAACACCAATAATAATACATAGATAGGATCACTAATTTAGCAGTTGAAAAATAGTATTAGATATTATAAGATAAATTTATATATTTTCAGACAATTAAATAGATTATATAATAAAGGATAAGAAAAGGGGGATTATATGGGAAAAATAGATTTAAAGGGAACTTGGAACTTTTGTCTGGATAGTGAGAAAATGGGGCTGGATAAGAAATATTATAAAAAATCCTTTGAAGATACAATTGATTTACCAACCACCGTATCGGAATCAAAAAAAGGAAGCTATTCTGACAAAATGAATGTGGGTTTTCTCACAGACCCTTATTATTTTGAAGGATATACTTGGTACTCAAAGGATGTAGAATTTGAAGACACGAAGGAAAAAGAGTTTTTTCTAATATTGGAGAGAACAAGGATTTCTCACCTTTGGATAGATGAAAACTATATCGGAAGTAATGATAGCCTTTGTACATCCCATAGATATCGCATTACCCCCTATATAAGTAACAAATCCAAGATTACGATTATGGTTGATAATACTTCCTATTTGATAAAGGGGGGGCATATGACCTCTCCTGATACTCAGACAAATTGGAATGGGATAACCGGAGAGATATATATTGAAGAATTAAATAAAGCTTATTTAAGCAAAGTAAGAATATATCCTAATGTGGCACAAAATTCAATTGAAGTAAAGTTAACTCTAAATGGAAGCGAAAAGGCTGATATGATAGCATGGACATCGTGTAATCAAAAAGCTTTTTCAAAATCTAATTATGAACTTTTAGAAGGAGAAAATACTTTTACATATTACCTTGATAAAAGAGCTCAAACCTGGAGTGAACATAACCCCCAATTATATGATTTAATATTAAAATTAAAACAAAACAATGAGACTGAGGATGAGTATAGATTTAGCTTTGGGCTAAGAGAATTTAAAGCGAAAGGAAAGTATTTTGAAATCAACGGCATGAGAACCTTCTTAAGGGGAAAGCATGACGGGCTTATTTTCCCTCTAACCGGCTATGCTCCTACAGATGTGGAAGAATGGATAAAGATTCTTAAAATGGCTAAAGAATATGGTATAAATCACTACCGTTTTCATACCTGTTGTCCCCCAAGGGCAGCTTTTATTGCAGCTGATATATTGGGAATGTATATGGAGCCAGAACTCCCATTTTGGGGGATAGTAACCCAAGAGGGGGAAGAAAACCATGATGAAACCGGACAAAAATATCTTATAGAAGAGGGTTTTCGTATTTTAGATGAATTTGGCAATCATCCTTCATTTGTTATGATGTCCATGGGGAATGAATTATGGGGAAGTAAAAACCGTATTAATCAAATTCTCGGGGATTATAGAAAATACGATAATAGGCATCTATATACTCAGGGTTCAAATAACTTTCAATTTATGCCTTGTATCTTAGAGAACGAAGATTTCTTTTGTGGCGTGCGTTTTTCTAGAGATAGGCTATTTAGAGGCTCTTATGCTATGTGTGATGCACCTCAAGGGCATATACAAACTATGGCACCTAATACAAGTTATAACTATGATGAAATCATACGACCCAGCAATATATCGGAAGGGGAAACCAAGGGTGGTAATATTACTATTCAGTATGGAACCAGTACAAAAACGGTTAAGATGGATAGCTCTGGAGAAATAATACCAGAAGTTCCTGTAGTTTCCCATGAAATCGGACAATATGCTATGTATCCAGATTTCTCAGAAGTGAATAAATATTTAGGGGTATTGAAACCAAGGAACTTTGAAATATTTAAAAATAGATTAGAAGAAAAAAATATGCTTCATATGGCAGATGAGTTTTTTAAGGCTTCGGGTAAATTGGCAGTAGAGTGTTATAAATTAGAGCTAGAAACAGCTCTAAGAAGCAATGAGCTAGCGGGATATCAGATTTTAGATTTACAAGATTTTTCGGGTCAGGGAACGGCATTAGTAGGTATTTTAGATGCATTTATGGAAAGTAAAGGGCTTATATCTTCTAAAGAGTGGAGACAGTTTTGTTATGATAAGGTGATACTTGGAGAACTTAATAAGTTTATTTTTACTTCAGAAGAAATGCTTATAATGCCCATAAAACTAGCATGCTTTAATCCAAAAGCCATTATTAATCCTAAGATTGAATTTAATATTTCAGAAGGAGAACATATCCTCATCTCTAAAGAAAAAACAATAAGAAATCAATATTTTTCCGGGATGCATAAATTAACTGATTTTAAAATTAAACTTCCCAAGGTTTTAGAGCCAAAGAAATTAACTCTAACTATAAAAATATCTGAAGCAGATATAAAAAATGCTTATGATATATGGATTTACCCTCAAGATATACCTTCTAATAGGGATGAAGATATAATTATAACCGAAAGTATTGAGGAAGCAAGAAAAAGTCTCAAAGAAGGTAAGAAGGTTCTTTATTATCCACAAGACCTAGATGATATGAATTCTATTGAGGGCACATATTGTACAGACTTTTGGTGTTATCCTATGTTCAAGTCCATTTCAAAGAGCATGGGTAAACCTGTACCTGTAGGAACCCTTGGGCTTTGTATCCAAAACAATCATCCTATTTTTAACAATTTTCCTACAGAAAGTCATACAACCCCCCAATGGTATGACATTATCACCAACTCAAGGGCCATGATACTGGATGGGGAAAATGTTGAACCTATAGTATGGGTTGTAGACAATTTTGAGAGAAACCACAAATTAGGAATCATCTATGAGTTAACAATCGAGGAAGGAAAGCTGCTTGTATGTACTTCGAATTTACGAAGGATTAAAAATAGTCATTCAGCAAAATGGTTAGAATACAGCATCATTCAGCAACTTTAGGAATAACTGCAATGCCTACCTGGCATTACAGTTATTTTTTTATGTATTTTAAAATTAATATAAACATGGTATAAAAAAGTTTTAGTCTTTATGTTATAATTTATAAAAAGTGAAATACTAAATTATAATCATATTTACAAGGATGATACATTATGAAGATATTACTTAAATATTTAAAGCAATATTATATACCTTTTTTAGCAGCTATAATTTGTTTAAGTCTGGAGACTTTTATAGATTTATTACAGCCCACATTTATGTCACGGATAGTAGATATTGGGGTTGCTGCTAAGGACTTAGATTATATAATGAAAACAGGATTTATCATGCTGGGAATAACGGGAGCAGGGGCCATAATGGCAATTGCAAGAAGTATATTGGCTACTACTATATCCCAAAAGGTTGGTGCTTCCCTCAGACTTTGGTTATTTACAAAAGTTCAGTCTTTATCTTTAAAAGACATTGATAACTTTGATACAGGTTCTTTGATTACAAGACTTACTAATGATGTTACTCAGGTTCAAAATTTTGTCATGGGGATTATGAGGATATTCGTAAAGGCCCCATTGCTTTTTATAGGCAGCATAATTATGACTTTTGTACTTAGTCCGAAGATGGCATTTATTATAGTTATTTTAATACCCATTATCAGTTTTCTTATGTACTTGAATCTAAAAAAAGCATATCCCTTTTTTGCAAGGGTACAAAGGGCACTGGACAAGGTAAATATCAAAATGAGGGAATACTTACAAGGGGTTCGGGTAGTTAAGGCCTATAATCAATTTGATTATGAAAAAGAAAGCTTTGATGAAGTAAATCTAAGATTGCAAGAAACATCAAAACAGTCTATGGAATTAGTTGCAATCTTCTTACCTCTGATAACCTTAGTTGTAAATTTGGGAATTGTATTTATTTTATGGCTAGGGGGTATGGAAATTAATAAAGGAAATCTACAAGTAGGCAAGATTATTGCTATCGTAAATTATATGATACAAATATTAACCTCTTTAATTATGATTTCTAATATTATTACTACTTTAGTAAGGACAATGACATCCCTAGAGAGGATTGAGGATGTTCTAGATACAGAAGACACTATAACTTATGATAATCAAAAAGATAATTGGAAGATAGAAAAGGGAAGAATTGATTTTATCAATGTTCATGCCAGTTATTCAAAAAACACGGAGTCCAATGTTTTAAATGACATTTCTTTTACCTGTATGCCAGGGGAAACCTTAGGGATAATTGGATCTACAGGTTCAGGTAAAACAACCTTGGTACATCTTATAATGGGATATTATGATTATATAAAAGGTAGTATCAAAATAGATGGACAAGATATAAGTCATATTAATCCAAAACTAATTCGCAATCAGGTTGCTATCGTATCCCAAAAGGCATTGCTATTTAGTGGAACTATTAAAGAAAATATTCTTTGGGGTAAAAAAGATGCAAGTATGGATGAAATAAAAAATGCAGCAAAGATTGCCCAAGCACATGACTTTATAGATAGTTTCAAAGGTGGTTACGATACTTATTTAGGACAAGGAGGCGTAAACCTATCCGGGGGACAAAAACAAAGAATTTCTATTGCCCGCGCAATCATAAAAAGACCTAAAATACTGATCTTAGACGATTCTACCAGTGCTGTTGATGTAACTACAGAGGCTAAAATAAGAAAAGGTATTGGGGATTTTTCAAAGGATATGACAACTATAATTATTGCCCAAAGAATACAATCCATAATGGGGGCAGACCAAATATTAGTCTTAGAAAATGGTGAGGTTGTGGGAAAAGGGAATCACGAGGAGTTAATAGAATCCTGTAAAGTATATCAGGATATTTATGATTCACAAATTGGAAGGACGGCGACAGTATCATGAAAGATAAAGACATAAAAAGCCCAATGCCTAAGGAAACAACGGAAAGATATAGGCCTGGTGGATTAGGCCTCCTGGGTAGAGAAGTTGTAAAAGCCAAAAATATAAAAGGGACCCTTCTAAGACTTTGGGATTATTTCAAAAAAGAAAAAGTAGGTTTAGGTATTATATTTATATTAACAATTATAAGTGCATTAATGGGGCTTTTGGCTCCTTATTATATAGGCAAGGGTATTGATGTTATAAGCAGTACGATAGATTTTGATAAATCAGCATTGATTGTAGTTGGGATACTTTTACTTATAGTATATCTACTAGATGCTGTAATTACCTTTATGCAGGGATTTATGATGGCAAGAGTATCCCAAAGGGTTATCTATTATCTAAGAAAAAGCTTATTCGAAAAGCTTCAAAAACTACCTTTAGGTTTTTTTGATACCCATTCCCATGGGGAATTAATGAGTCGTTTAGCCAATGATATCGATAATATTAGTGATACCATTGCCTCATCCATGACTCAGTTTATATCAGGGGTTATTATGATAGTTGGGGCTTTTGTGATGATGTTAATATTAAGTCCCATATTAACCCTTGCAGGGCTTGTACCTATTCCCCTAATGTTTATTTTAACTAGAACCATAACTGATAGGACAAAACCACTTTTTAGACAACAACAAGAGGAATTGGGAAATCTAAATGGGGTAATCGAAGAATCTATTTCAGGAATTCATGAAGTTAAGGCCTTTAATAGGGAAAATGAAATAATAGATGAGTTTCAAAGGCTTAATGAAAGGCTTCTTAGAGCAGGAACAAAAGCTCAAATTTGGAGTGGATTTTTGATGCCACTTATGAATGTTATAAGTAATATAGGATTTGCAGCAGTTTCTTATGTCGGGGGTTATTTAGCTGTAAAATCAGCAATAACCTTAGGTATTATTGCAAGTTTTATAAGCTATTCCAAACAATTTACAAGACCGCTTATTACCTTGTCAAATATATATAACACTTTACAGACCGCCATAGCAGGGGCTGAGAGGGTCTTCGAAATACTGGATGAAGAAGAAGAGGAAAAAGATAGTCCTCAGGCGGAGATTTTACAAAATCCAAAGGGGGATGTTAGTTTTAAGAATGTTAGTTTTGGCTATAATGAAGGAAATTATATTTTAAAGGATGTAAGTTTTGATGTTAAGGCAGGAGAAACAGTGGCCCTAGTTGGATCTACAGGAGCAGGGAAAACTACAATTATTAATTTGATTACAAGATTTTATGAGGTATCCAAAGGAAGTATAGAAATAGACGGTAAGGATATTAAAAAATATACTAGGGAGAGCCTTCGAAAAAGTTTTGGTGTTGTTTTGCAAGACACCTATCTTTTCTCAGAAACAATAAAAAATAACATCAAATATGGAAATACGGAAGCTACTGATGAAGAAGTAATCAAGGCAGCTAAAATGTCGGGAGCCCATAATTTTATAAAAAATCTTCCTAAGGGATATGATACGATTATTATAGAAAGCGGCAGAAATCTAAGCCAAGGGGAAAGACAACTACTTGCAATCACTAGGGCTATATTAAGTAATAACTCAATACTGGTTTTAGATGAGGCAACCAGCAATGTAGATACCAGAACGGAAAAAAATATTCAAAAGGCCATGTTAAAACTTAAAAAGGGGAAAACTAGTTTTATTATAGCTCATAGACTTAGTACCATAAGAGATGCCGATACCATAATGGTTATAGATGATGGCAAAGTATTAGAAAAGGGTAATCACGAAAAGTTAATTGCTTTAGGAGGAAGGTATAAGAAAATGTGCATGGACACCATATAAATATTGTGTATATGTATTATAAGCGGCTCCTTAGAATATATTATAGTAAAAATGTTAAAAGGAGTACGCTATGGGAAATATAAAGTATAAGAAGGAAATCGGGATTTTGTTTTTATTTGTGTTTGCGTATTTTTTTGGGAGCAGAGTTGCAATGCTTACAGATTCCTCTGCAAAGGAGGCCATAAGTACGTCTTATGAAGAAAACTGGGGTCTTGGGTTTTCTACAGCAGGGCAGCCGCCAACAGCCAATGCAACAGCAGAAGAACTAAAAAAATATAATGCTTATTATATAGGGGATACCGGCGAAAAGATTATATATTTAACTTTTGATGCGGGATATGAAAATGGCTACACTTCCACTATACTAGATGCATTAAAAAAACATAATGTTCCTGCTAGTTTTTTTCTCGTTGGCAACTATATTAAAACCAGCCCTGACTTAGTAAAACGAATGGTCGAAGAGGGGCATCATGTGGCTAATCATACTTATTCTCATCCTAATATGTCTCGAATATCCACGAAAGAAGCTTTTTGTAAAGAACTTGAAGAATTAGAAAAGGCGTTTGAGGGGGCGACAGGACAAAAGATGGTAAAATACTATAGACCGCCCCAAGGAAAATATAGTGTAAGTAATTTGAAAATGGCAGATGAATTAGGGTATAAGACCTTCTTTTGGAGCCTTGCCTATGTGGATTGGTACAATGACAAGCAGCCCTCTAAGGAAGAAGCATTTAAAAAGCTCCTAGGTAGAATCCACCCTGGGGCAATAGTTCTTCTTCATAGCACATCCAAGACAAACTCAGAAATTTTGGATGAACTTCTTGAAAAGTGGAAGGAGATGGGATATACGTTTGGAACCTTGGATGATGTGATTCAGTAGAACTCCAATTATATATATATTAAATTAAGTTATTTTTGTATACAGTAGGACATAAAGTGAGCTAATTCAGTGGTCGCTTTTTGGAGTTGTTTTTTTCGGGTAAATATACAATTCTAAAATGATCGGGTTTTTTCCAATAAAATTTCATATGTCAAACTATTTTTATCATTTCTCCCGCCTGAACTTCAATAATTTCATTATCATATTGAAACCAAATAGGAATACTGGAAGGGTTTTTTACCATTTTACCATCAACACTAAATATCAATCGATTATAGGCATTGATATAATCATATATCTCAATATTTGTTCCATACCAGATATCCTCCCTATTACCTATATGTTTGGCAAAATCCTCAATCAGATTCCAGTTATTATCTTCTTCGAACTCATAACTATGCCCCCATAGATAAAATAAGTAGGGTTCTTGATTTATCTTATCCTCAATAAATTTACTTGTAAGGTTCTGGAATTGCGTAGAATTATGATGACAGGTTGCAGTAAGTCTCAACCAATCTTTGGGAATTCTAAAATCATTAGTTGAAATAACGGTCCTAGCATATGCAATGCCACATATCTTAAGGGCTGCTACTATATCATCACTATATGTACCAAAGGGGTATGCCATACCACGAACAATTGTGCTAAATTGTTCCTCAAGATTTTCTCTATCCTTTATTATTTCATTAATAACCATATTAGAGGGCAATTGTTCGAGAAAAGGATGGGTTAACGCATGAACTGCGATTTCTAGATTGGTGTCTTTGAAAGTTTTTGTAATCTGCTCTTTGGTCATCCTACGATGAATATGTCCCTTGGGATAAGTTGTTCCTTCTTTTGCATATAGACCACTATTTAAATTAAAAGTACCCTTTAGTCCATAATTCTTCATAATTTCAACAAGCTTGATATCTTGCTCAACTCCATCATCATAGCTTAAGGTTAATGCCTTTGTTCTCCCTTTAGGAAATCTTAAAAAAATACTTGACATATTAAATCACTCCTTTATACGACATTTGCATGATTCGTTATTAGCATAGGATAACTCTGATAAAGTTATTAAAAAAATTTTCAATTATAATCTTAGTACTATAGCTTATCAGGGATTATATATTTTCCTATAGTTTATATTATAATAGTAATTTGTTAAATTATATATAGTTTTAGTTATAAATTTTAGGAATTTGTATATGCATAATAAACCTATACAGGTAGACACTAATATATAGTATTATAAGAAAAATGTAGAACTTTATAATTGTTAAGTAGTTTTTCATAATATAAAGAACAGGAGAAAATAATATAATGGGAACTAGTACAGTAATTCAAACGGGATGGAATTTTGATAATAGTTATTCTAATCTCCCCAAATCATTTTTTACAATTGTAGATCCGACTCCGGTTTCCGATCCTAAACTAATAGTTTTTAATGATTCTTTGGCAGATTTTCTTGGTCTAAATTCTATGGAACTAAAAAGCAGATATGGGGCAGAAGTATTTGCTGGCAATGAAATCCCCAAAGGAGCATTGCCCTTAGCAGAAGCCTATGGGGGGCATCAATTTGGATACTTTACTATGTTAGGGGACGGAAGAGCTATACTAATCGGTGAACAGATAACTCCTCAAGGGGAGAGATTCGATATTCAGCTAAAGGGTTCTGGGAGGACCCCCTATTCTAGGAGAGGTGATGGGCGAGCGGTTCTTGGACCTATGCTAAGAGAATTTATAATTAGTGAAGCAATGTATGGCCTTGGTATACCTACTACTCGGAGTTTGGCTGTAGTAATAACCGGTGAAAAGGTATATAGGGAAACAAATCTACCCGGAGCAATTTTAACACGGGTTGCTTCTAGTCACATAAGAGTCGGCACATTTCAATATGCTTCAAGACTTCTAGGTATAAGAGATGTTAAGCATCTTGCTGACTATACCTTAAACAGGCATTATAAAGATATATTATCTAGTGATGAACCGTATCTTTTATTACTTAGAGAAGTAATAAAACGACAGGCTTCCTTAATAGCTAAATGGATGCTAGTAGGTTTTGTCCATGGAGTGATGAATACGGACAACATGGCTATAAGTGGTGAAACCATTGATTACGGTCCCTGTGCCTTTATAGATATTTACAACCCAGATACTGTCTTTAGTTCTATTGATACCCGCGGTCGCTATGCATATGGCAAACAACCCGATATTGCTGCATGGAATCTTGCTAGATTTGCAGAAACCCTATTGCCCTTACTTCATGATAACGAGGATAAGGCCATAAAGATAGCAGAAGATGAAATTTATAATTTTAATAAGCTATACCATCAAAATCTGATTACTGGAATGAGGGCAAAGTTAGGAATATTTAATAAAGAATCAGAAGATGAAACTTTAGTTAAAGATTTTTTAAATTTAATGCATAAACACAAATCAGATTATACCAATACATTTCTTGCATTAACTTTTAATAAGAAATATGATCTTAGTCTAGTTGATACCATAGAATTTATCCAGTGGTATCAACGTTGGCAGGCTAGATTAAAAAGGCAGGAGCAATCGAAAGAGAAAGTGCATCAGTTGATGAAAAATAGTAACCCTGCGATAATTCCGCGTAATCATAGGGTAGAAGAGGCTTTAGATGCAGCACAAGATGAGAATTATGATGTAATGAATAAATTACTTAAGGCTTTATCAGATCCTTATGCCCATTCCTTAGAGCAAACAGAGTATTCCATAATACCTGATACAAAAAATTGCTCCTATAGAACCTTTTGTGGTACTTAAAATAGATAACAAAAAGCCGATTGTCTAAAAAGCAACAATCGGCTATTTACCATACCCTATTCATTTAATATTGTACACAATTTGATTACTATTCATTCCTTCCAAGTGAAAAACATAACGTTTAATACTTATTAATAAAATTAACAAAAAACAAATAACAAATATTTAATAGTTTTGGAGTTTAAAAAGGTAATAATTTAACACAAAAACTTGACAAAAATCTGATAAGAAAGTCAAAAAGAAATTTCATAACACGAATTTAACTAATAAAAAAACCCTAACTTCATAACTAACTACTGAATACCAAATACTTGATAAAACGGTAATGAGTGAATAGGGTATGTGGGAAGAAAATTTGCTTCTTCCTTAAATTCATTATAGCACAGATTATCAAAAAGTAAAGGGGAAATTCATTTTTTTAAGGATTTAAATTAAAAATATAATAATATGAAAGGTTTTCTAAGGAGTGTATTCAAAATTTATCCAAATGTGATATAATTTAATGACGTAGCTTTGTGAAAATTAAAAACGGGGTGAAAAAATGAATAAAAAAGAGATTTTTAAAATTTTGAACATATCCGAAACCAAAGATAGCAATATAATAAAAAATGCCTATCGAAAAAAGCTGGTAGGAGTCAATCCCGAAGATAATCCACAAGGTTTTAAAGTCCTTAGAGAAGCCTATGAAGAAGCTATCAGATTAATAAATATTCAAGAAGAGGAAATATTAGATACACCTATTAATCGGTGGATACAAAAAGTTGAGCATACTTATAATAAATTATCTACAAGAATTAATATAGATTCTTGGAAAGAACTTTTTGAAGATGAAATATGTAACGAATTTGATACGGCTAATGAAGTTAGGGAGGCTTTTTTAGTATTTTTGATGGAACATTATCGTTTACCAGTTGAAATATGGCAGATCATAGAAGAAAAATTTGAACTTGTAGATATAAAGGAAGAATTATATGAAAAATTTCCGGCAAACTTCGTTAACTTTGTTATGGAAACTCCAGAAAGCAAAGGATGGATAGACTATACTTTGTTTGAAGGAAATGATGAAGCAGATATAGATGAATTTATAAATGAATATTTATTCCTAAGAAGTATTAACGATAATAAGGAATACGATAAAATACAAAAGGTACAAGAACAAATAGAAAAAATTCAAAAAATGAATATTTCACATCCCTATTTTGATATAGAAAAAATGCGTTATTGGCTAGAGCAACAGGATTATGAAAAGGCCATGGAAATCTCAGAAAACCTCCGGGCTAAAAATTATGAGGATTTGTATATTTTGTATTATCTTTCTTTAGAGAGTCTTGAAAGAGGGGAATTAGAAAAGGCTTATAAGGAATGTGAGGGAATCTTAGAAATAGATCCCAATCATTTTGGAGCTAAAAAAAATATTTGTTCTTATTATTATAAAATAGGAGAATATGAAAGAGCAAAAGACGGGTACATAGAATTATTAGAATTAGATAGCTATAATGAAAGCTTAATTGAAGGGTTACAGCAGGTGAACGAAGCCTTAATGAAAATATATAAAGAAAGAATAGAAAAGGATCCGGAAAATAAAAAGTATAAGCTAGAATTAGGATGGTGTTTATATCAAAATGGTTTGTATGAGGATTCTATATCTTTAATAGAAGACATTACATTAGATGATAACATTTATTATGAATATTATAATTTGATTTCTCGTAACTATATGGCTGTGGAAAAATATAAAGAGGCTCTACCCTCCATTAATATATGGTTAAAGGAAATCATTAAACTAGAAGACGATGGAACAAAAGAAACTAGAAATAAACTAAGGAAATTGCCATTAGCATATTATCTTTTATCAAGATGTTATTATGGTTTAGAGGGACAGGAAAAAGATAAGGATACTCTAAAGAAGAGATTGAAATATATTGATTTAGCTATCAAGGCAGAAGATGGGGGAAATGACCTACTTAAATATATGTCAGAAAAAACCCATACCCTCTTAAAACTGGAAGATTTTAAAACTTGTATTGATGTTTGTGATGAAATCTTAAAAATAAGCGATAGGTATTTTCCTGCCTATATATATAGACAAGAGGCTTACTACAATCTAAAAATGGGGCAGGAAGTTATTGATGATTATTACAGGGCCATAGAGATATATGGGGGATACCAAAAGCCATATGTACTGGCAGCTAAGGTTTTTATAATATTTGAACAATATAAAGAGGCGTCGGGAGTTATTGAACGTGCAAAGGCAGCTAAGATAGAAAGCAATGATTTAGCATTTCAGGAATTGAGAATAAAAAGATCCCTTGCAAAGGATTATGAGGAAAGAAAAAAAGTAGCAAAAGAGATTAAAAATCTATATATTGAAGTACAAGAAGAACACGGAGATATAGAAGATATATCGTTAATTCTTCATGAATTAGCTCTTTGTTACTATAATATGAGGGAAAATGAACTTGCCCTAAAGGCCATAGGAGATAAACTAAGTCTTAATAAAACTGATGGTAGTTTAGAGTTAAAGGGTAATATACTTTATGATATGGAGAAGTATGAAGAAGTAATTGATATATATAAGGAGTTTATACAAAGATACCCAAGCTATAATTATGCCTATTATATAACAGGACTTTGTTATGAAAGATTGGATAAAGAAGACGAAGCCCTTGATAATTATTTGAAGGTTATTAAGGTTGATTCGGAATATGAATACGTTTATTATAGGCTCATGATTATATACAAAAACCGTTATAGAAGGAGTTATAGGAAAGAATATTATCAAATGGCAGTAGAGTATGGCAAACGGCAAGTACAAATAAAACCTGATTGTTATTATTATAATGAATTAGGGCGGCTCTATATGGATGGATATGATCTAGATAAAGCATTAGAAGCCTTTAATGAAGCATTAAAATATGAAGAGGTATATGTATACAATAATGTGGGACTTGTTAATAAAATCCTAGGTAATCTACAAGAAGCCCATAAGTATTACAAACTTGCAATAACACATCAAAAGGATGATTTGACTCCTTACTGGAATATAGCAGATTACTATAAAATAACAGGGGAATATGAAAAGGCTATTAAAACTTATGAGGTGTTAATTCAAAAAGCCGAATCCCCCAAAAAAGCTATTGAAAAATTAGCAGACTTATATGGGCAGATGGGCAGATGGGATGAGGCTATAGAACAGTATAAAAGGGTCCTAGAGCTTGTGAAAGGTTGGGAAATGGACTATCTACTAAATGTTGGGCAGATTTATTGTTATTCCGGAGACGAAAAAGAGGCTTTAATATACTACCAAAAAGCTATAAAAAAATACAAGAATAAAAGTCAACCCTATAGTCATATGGGAACGTACATGCGTTTAATAAAAGGAGATAATAGGGAGGCTCTAAAATATTATAAGAAGGCTTATAAGGTTGCTCTAAGGTATGAAGGTGAATCTTATAGGGGTATGGAGGGGCTACTAGGAGATATATTAGATGTCCTAAAGGCGTTAGGAAGACAAAAAGAAGGTATACACTATAAGAGTGAATTATATAATTATATAAGGAGAAAATATGGCGGCATAGAAAATTGGTTAGGTGATTTAGGATACCGTAAAGCAAGGATATATTGCATTGCAAAATGTAATTATAGCACTGGTGATTATGAAAAGACAAAATATTATATGAATTTTATGAAAGAGAGTTATAATTGTAGAACTTGTTCTTTTCATATTTGTATTGAATACCTAGAAGTAGAGGGAATGTTACTAGAAATGGAAAGCGATTACAAAGGAGCTTTAGAAAAATATAAAAAATCATTAGAAGTTTATCCAAATAATTCGGATGCATTAATAAAAATAAGAGAACTGAAACAAAAAATAGGAGAGAATTAGGTATGATTATAGGCATTGACTTGGGAACAACTAATAGCTTGGTAGCATATTTTACGGAAAATGGACCTAAAATAATCCCTAATCGATTAGGGAAGAACCTTACACCATCGGTAGTTAGCATGGATGAAGATGGGCAGATTTATGTAGGAGAAACAGCTAAAGAAAGAAGGCTTTTATGTCCTGATAGAAGTGCTTATATTTTTAAAAGGGATATGGGAAGTAAAAAGGAGTTTCAGTTGAAGGATAAGATGTTTTCCGCCGAGGAACTATCTTCATTTATTCTTCGTTCACTTAAAGAGGATGCAGAAGTTTTTTTAGGTCAAGAGGTAACAGAAGCAGTAATCAGTGTTCCAGCATACTTTAATAATGCTAGAAGGAAGGCAACTAAAAGAGCTGGCGAACTGGCCGGTCTTAAGGTAGAGCGGATTATTAGTGAGCCTACAGCAGCGGCAATAGCTTACGGTTTGTATCAAAACAATAGGGATATGAGGTTCTTGGTTTTTGATTTAGGGGGAGGAACCTTTGATGTATCAATTCTAGAACTTTTTCAAAACATATTAGAAGTCCATGCTGTAGCAGGAGATAATTTTCTTGGAGGAGAAGATTTTACAGAGGTACTGGAGAATATGTTCCTAAGTGAAAAAAATATAGATCCTAAGGAAATAGACCATAAGACATTAGTACATATTAAAAAGCAGTCAGAAAAGTGTAAAAAGAGGTTTAGGACAGAAAAGAATCCTATTATGTCTTGTAAGATTAATGACGAAATTATAGATATGATGGTAGATATAGAAAAGTATGAAAAAAGATGTGAGAAGTTATTAGAAAGAATTAAAGACCCTATTAAAAGAAGTTTATCCGATGCTAATTTAAAGCTTTCGGATATAGATCAGGTAATAATGATAGGAGGAGCGACAAGACTGCCAATAATCCATAAACTCGTTAGTAAACTATTTAGGGTACTTCCTAATGTCAGCATAGATCCAGATGAAGCTGTTGCCCTAGGGGCAGCCATTCAGGGGGCAATGAAGGAAAGAAACGAAGCGATAAAGGAAGTAGTTTTAACCGATGTATGTCCTTTTACCCTAGGCACAGAAGTTGTAAGGGAAATAGAAGAAGGGCGATTTGAATCAGGCTATTTTTGCCCGATTATAGAAAGAAATACGGTTATCCCGGCTAGTAGAACGGAACGACTATATACCGTAAGGAATAATCAAACTAAAATCCGAATAAATGTACTCCAGGGGGAAAGTCGCTTTGCATCTAATAATTTATCCATAGGAGAAATAACCGTAGAAGTTCCTAAATCAAAAGCAGGGCAAGAAGGAATAGATGTGACCTATACCTATGATATTAACTCAATATTAGAAGTCCAGATTAAGGTTGTTTCAACGGGGGAAATTAAAAAGGCAATTATAAAAGGTCAAAATGTAGATATGACAGATGATGAAATAGAAAAAAGGATGGAAGAATTATCATATCTTAAAATACATCCAAGAGAACAAGAAGCCAATAAGCTTTTATTATTAAAGGCAGAAAGGCTTTATGAAGAAAGTATAGGGGATATTAGAAAGAAATTAGAATACGAACTTACTAAATTTGATGAGATTCTTAATAAAAAAGACAAATATAAGATAGAAAAAGGACGAAAAAGGCTCCAAGATATAATAGATGAGATATTAAAAGAAATAGATTTCTAATATTTAGGTGGTACTAATCATAAAAAATAGGGAACTTAAGTTCCCTATTTTATTTTGTCTTTTCCACCCATATACGGTTGTAGGGCAGTTGGAATGTTTATAGAGCCATCGGCATTTAGATTGTTTTCTAAAAAAGCTATGAGCATTCTTGGAGGAGCAACTACGGTGTTATTTAGGGTATGAGCAAAATATCTGCCATCTTCTCCAAAAACACGAATTTTTAGGCGACGGGCTTGGGCATCCCCTAGATTAGAACAGCTTCCCACCTCGAAATACTTTTGTTGTCTTGGGGACCAAGCTTCTACATCTACAGACTTTACCTTTAGGTCTGCTAGATCACCGGAACAGCATTCTAAGGTTCTTACAGGAATATCAAGGGAGCGGAATAAATCCACAGTGTTTTGCCAAAGTTTATCAAACCACATATTACTATCTTCAGGCTTACATACAACTATCATTTCTTGTTTTTCAAATTGATGGATACGGTATACCCCTCTTTCCTCTATTCCATGGGCTCCTTTTTCTTTTCTAAAGCAAGGTGAGTAACTAGTTAAGGTATGGGGCAGAGAATCTTCTTGAACGATAGTATCAATGTATTTACCTATCATCGAATGCTCACTAGTTCCAATTAGGAATAGGTCTTCCCCTTCTATCTTATACATCATTGCCTCCATTTCATCGAAGCTCATAACACCAGTAACTACGTCACTGCGAATCATAAAAGGAGGGATGCAGTAGGTAAAGCCCCTATCAATCATAAAGTCTCTTGCATAGGAAATAACTGCAGAATGAAGCCTTGCAATATCCCCTAAAAGATAGTAAAAACCATTACCAGCAACCTTTCTAGCACTGTCCAAATCAATACCATTGAGTTTTTCTATGATTTCTACATGGTAAGGGATTTCGAAGTTAGGCACGATAGGTTCACCGTAACGCTGTACTTCTACATTTTCACTGTCATCTTTTCCAATAGGTACGCTAGGATCGATTATATTTGGTATGATCATCATTATGTTTTTGATTTTTTCTGCTAATTCACCTTCTTTAGCTTCTAATTCTGTTAGATATTTTGAGTTAGCTGCTACTTGACTTTTTAGTTCTTCAGCTTCACCTTTTTTTCCTTGAGCCATCAAACCACCAATTTGTTTTGAAATTTTATTTCTTTGTGCCCTTAGGTCGTCAGCTTCCTGTTGGGTAGCCCTGTTCTCCAAGTCTAGGGCGATAACTTCATCCACTAGGGGTAATTTACTATCTTGGAACTTGTTTTTAATGTTTTGCTTTACGATTTCTGGGTTTTCCCTTAAGAATTTTAAATCTAACATAATTTCACTCCTTGTATAGTATGGATTTCTTAACAATAAAAAAACCCTCCAACCCATCAATAAATATGGGACGAAAGGATCCGTGTTGCCACCCAAATTGTCATATAAAAATGACCACTTTATAGTACGATAAAGGGTACTAATCTTAGGCTTATGCCCATAGCTCAGAAAGTGGAAAGATTTACTATTTCGCCGATTTACACCAGCCATCGGCTCTCTAAAGAAATTTATAAATCGTAGCTTTCATCAATGCTATTTTAATTTATATCTTAATGTATTATATAACCATTTATACTAATTTGTAAAGGCTAATAATAACAATATAGATTTTAGGATAAAAAATCCAAGGTAGATAATTTGATTTATTGTGATGATTGTTGCAAGTTTAAAAAATATACTATATAATGATATGGCAATAAGAATATATAAATAAAAGATATTAAGCTATTTTTTGTTAAAACCTAACAATAAAAGGAAGGGTTTTAAATAGTTAAATAATATAATATATTTATTTAACTATCTAAAATAAATATAATATAGGAGGAAGGTATTATGAAAGAAGGTTTTAGGAGGAGGCTTAGTATAATTGTAACGCTGATACTTACATTTGTTACAATTATGGGGGGAATCCAGTATGATACCCCAAAAGCATTTGCAACAACCAATGGCACAACGGTACATTTTTATAAGCCGTCGGATTGGGGCAAAGTTAATATTTATTATTATGATGATGGTGGGGAAGCACAGGCTTGGCCAGGGGAATCGATGAATTCTACAGGGGGGAATTGGTATGAATTCAGAATAGATTCTATGAAAGCTCCTAATGTTATTTTTAATGATGGGGCGGGAAGACAGATTCCAGGCCAAAATCAACCAGGCATATCTATAACATCTGAAATATGGTATAAAGATGGTAAAATAACTTCGAATAATCCTGATTTGCCTAAAGGAGATATTAGTATAAATATCGAAAAACCAGATTTTTGGGATGAAATATGGATATGGTATGATGGGGATTTATCAACCCCGGCATGGGATACTACTGTATTAAGAAGTTCGCCTGGGGATATGGAGAACTATAGGGTAAATTGGTATACAAAAAAGATTAAAAGTACTGATAAAGTAGAGTTTTTATTTAATGATGGAACATGGAATAAAAAGCTAGATAACAATGGACGAGATTTTGAAACTACTAAAGATATTTGGATTAAGAAAGATGGAACAATACTCTATGAGGACCCGATAAAAGATATAAAGCCAGTTTCAATTGAACTTGATGGGGTATCCATGATGGATGTAGGGGATACGATTACAATAACATCTACAATAGTTTATAATGATGGGACGAGGGTACAAAAAGATGTAAATTGGATTATTGATGATTCATCCTTGGCTAGTATTGCAAACTTAATTAGTAAAGAAACTAAAATAACTGCAATAAAAGCAGGGGAACTATCATTAACAGCAACATTCGAAGACTTAACAGCAACCAAAAAAATTTCTATTACAGAGATAGAAGTATCAGATGAGTACATAAAGGTATTTTTTAAATCCCCTTGGGATACAGCAAAGATATATTATTGGGCTACAGAACCTGCATTGCCTTCAGTTAACTGGCCAGGAGTAAATATGACTCTTGAAGGGGATGGATGGTATAGTTACACTCTTGATGGAATAGAAGCAGCAAACTTAATATTTAACAATGGTTATGGTTCTCAAACAGAAGATTTAAAAAGGACTTCCGGAGAATGGTTTTATTATAATAATAGTTGGACGGATAAAGATCCAAGAATAGATATAACACCACCAATAATTACTGCAAACCCAAAGCCGGGAATATATGAAGAGGATACCCTAATTTTAAGTCTAACTGCAAAGGATAATGCAGATATAAATCCCAAAATATATTACACTACTGATGGGTCAGAACCAACTATTAATAGTGATTTATACAAAGAAGATATTATAATAAACAAAGATACAATCATAAAGGCAATAGCTGTTGATAAAGCAGGAAATACGTCCACAGTTTATGTTTTGGAATACACATTAAATCAGGATACAACACCCCCTGTCGTAGTGGCAAATCCACCATCAGGAAGATATTTAACAGCTCAAAACGTAACTTTTACAGTTTCGGATAATAAAGATTCTTCACCTAAACTTTATCTTTCAACTGATGGAAGAACTCCAGAGTTAACGGACGTTTTTTTGTATAATGGGCAAACGATTGCACTAAATAAAGATACAGTTATACGCACGATTGCCATAGATGCCTCTGGAAATAAAACGGAAAATTATTTTACCTATAATATAGGAGAATATAAATCGGAAGATTTCAGGGAAGAGACGATATATTTTGTTATGACAACGAGATTCTATGATGGAGATCCATCTAATAACGTTCATTGCTGGGATGATGAACAGGCAAAAAATCCGGATAGTGATCCTGCTTGGAGAGGAGATTTTAAAGGTCTTACCGAAAAGCTTGATTATATTAAAGCTTTAGGATTTAGTGCGATATGGGTAACACCTCCAGTTAAAAATGCCAGTGGATATGACTACCATGGCTACCACGCAATCAATTTTAGCGAAATAGACCCTAGGTATAAAACAAAATACGATAATTCAGCAGAAGAAGCATATCAGAAATTCATCGATGCAGCCCATTCAAAAGGTATGAAAGTAATTCAAGATATAGTTCTTAATCATACCGGAAACTTTGGAGAAGAAAATATCTTCCCAATGTTTACTAGAAACGATACGACTGGGCTAAACGAACCGATAGAAGAAGCCTTAACAAGGATTGATAATGGTAGATTACCAGATAATTATGATAGCTTAAATCCGAATATTCAATATGGTGCAAGAATTGATGCGATGAAGGAAGATAAAAACGATATAAATCATATTTATCACCATGAAAAAAGTTTGGATTGGGAAGGATATACTTGTCAAACCGGACAAATTGCCGGGGATTGTGTAGATTTAAATACAGAAAATCCATATGTTGCGGATTATTTAGTTGATGCCTATGCTAAATATATCAATATGGGGGTTGACGCTTTTAGAATTGATACCGTAAAACATGTATCAAGATTAACTTTTAACAATGAGTTCATACCTAAGCTACAGGCTGTAGGAGGAGAAAATTTCTACATGTTTGGTGAGGTTTGTACAAGAGTAAGGGATGTTTGGAATAGAGATAATCCAGCACTTTCAACACCTTTTTACACATGGAAGGAATCAAAAAATTATTCATGGGGTGATAGACTTACTAATGAGGCCAGCGTGGAACAAAATTACTATGATAACCAATCAGTATCTACTCAGCCATCTAGTGATAATACATTTTTGAGAGGAAATACCTATCATACCCCTGATATAAGCATGAAATCGGGACTTGATGTTATCGATTTCCCTATGCATTGGAATTTTGCAGATGCAAGGGATGCATTTAGAGTAGCTATTTATGGGGATTCAACTTATAATGATGCAACGTGGAATGTGGTATACGTTGACTCCCATGATTATGCTCCGGATTGTGCACCGGAAAACCAAAGATTTGCTTTAGGCCAAGATGTTTGGGCTGAGAATTTAAGTTTAACCTTTACATTTAGGGGTATTCCTTGCTTATATTATGGAAGTGAAATAGAATTCCAAAAAGGTAAACCTATTGACGTAGGTCCTAATGCTCCATTGAGTCAAACAGGCAGGGCGTACTTCGGAGACTATATAGAAGGAAATGTTCAGGTAAGTGATTTTGGAGTATATTCTAATGCGACAGGAACAATGGCTGAGACTTTAAGTCATCCTTTAGCACAGCATATAACCCGATTGAATAGAATAAGAAGAGAAATACCGGCATTACAAAAAGGGCAATATTCAGTGCAAGATATCAATGGCGGTGGAATGGCCTTTAAGAGAAGATATACAGAGAACGGAGTAGATAGTTTTGCTCTAGTTACTATTTCAGGAAATGCTACATTTAACAATATTCCTAATGGAAAATATGTAGATGCAATAACCGGGCAAGTGATTCATGTAACGAATGGTAGCCTTAGTGCAAATTGTAATGGAAAGGGAAATATGAGGATATTTGTACTGGATACACCACAAAATCCTGCTCCAGGCAAAATAGGAAACGATACTAGATACTTATATTAATTATAAAGAGGCCTTATCCCAATTTGGGATAGGGCTTTTTTATGTAATAGGAAGATACATTTCTATGCTATAATGATATAGGCATGACAAGAAGCATTATACAAACAGGTGGGATATTATGAAAAGATTTAAAAAGATATATGTGGAAATAACTAATGCATGCAATCTATCTTGCACTTTTTGCCCTAAGTCAAATAGAAAACCCCAATTTATGTCCATAGAAAACTTTAGAAAGATATTAAATCAAATAAGCCCCTACACCGAATATATATATTTTCATGTTAAAGGGGAACCGCTTTTACATCCCGACATAGATAAGTTTTTAGATATAAGTTATGAAAAGGGTTTTAGAGTTAATATAACAACAAATGGGACTCTTATAGATAAGGTTAGGGACAAAATAATAATGAAAAAATCCCTAAGGCAAATAAATTTTTCCCTTCATAGCCTATCGGGAAATCAAGGATATACCAGTGAAAAATCTTATATGAAAGATATTATTTCATTCACAAAGGAATCTATGGAAAAAACCAATCTTCTTATATCTCTAAGATTTTGGAATTTGAATTATGATGCTGGAATAAATGGGAGTATGGAAAGTAACAGGGGATTGCTTGAAATAATAGAAAAGGAATTCAAACTTCCATATAAAATAGATGAAAAGGTTATGCCTGGTAGGGGGATTAAGATTGCAGAGAGGGTATATATTAATCAGGATTATGAGTTTGCATGGCCGAATTTGAAAGAAAAAGAAGATGATGGAAGGGGCTTTTGCTATGGTCTTAGAAAGCAGGCGGCGATACTGGTTGATGGAACTGTAGTTCCTTGTTGTCTGGATGGGGAAGGAATAATTAATTTAGGTAATATCCACAATGTCGACTTTTCAAGAATTATAGAATCTAAAAGAGCAAAAGAAATATATGAGGGCTTTTCTAAGAGGTATGCAATAGAGGAATTATGTAGAAAATGCGGATATAAGAAAAAGTTTAATAATAATAATGAATGATTGTGTTTACATTAAATAAGAACTATGTAATAATAAAAAGTTGTACGAAGTAAGATTGAACCTAATAATTATGCTATGAAGTGAGGAAAGAGAATGAAGATTGGATTTGATCATAAAAAATACTTGGAAGAACAATCAAAATATATTTTGGAAAGAGTAAATAATTACGACAAGCTTTACCTAGAATTTGGAGGGAAGCTATTATATGATCTTCATGCCAAAAGAGTTTTACCCGGATTTGACGAAAATGGAAAAATTAAGCTTCTGCAGAAGATAAAAGAAAAGGTAGAAGTGATAATCTGTGTTTATGCAGGTGATATCGAAAGGAATAAAATAAGAGGAGATTTTGGGATTACATATGACATGGATACCCTAAGGCTTATTGATGATTTAAGAAGATATCAATTGGACATCAACAGTGTTGTGATAACTAGGTTTGATGGACAGCCGGCAACAACAGTTTTTATCAATAAATTAGAACGAAGAGGAATAAAAGTTTATACCCATAGAGCCACTCAAGGATATCCGACGGATATAGATACCATTGTAAGTGATGAGGGATATGGGCAAAATCCTTATATAGAGACCACAAAACCAATCGTTGTAGTAGCGGCTCCGGGCCCTGGTAGTGGTAAACTAGCAACCTGCCTTAGTCAATTATATCATGAATTTAAAAGGGGAGTAGTAGCAGGATATTCAAAGTTTGAAACTTTTCCTGTATGGAATGTACCATTAAAACATCCCTTGAATATTGCATATGAAGCTGCCACAGTAGACCTTAAGGACGTAAATATGATTGATTCCTTTCATGTAGATGAGTATTCAGAAATTGCGGTAAACTACAATAGGGATATAGAAACCTTCCCTGTTTTAAAAAGAATTATAGAAAAAATCACAGGTAAGGAATCCATATATAAATCTCCAACGGATATGGGAGTTAATAGAGTGGCTTTTGGCATTATTGATGATGAGATTATAAAAGAAGCCTCAAAACAGGAAGTTATAAGAAGATATTTTAAGACGGGTTGTGAGTACAAAAAGGGATATGTAGATAGGGATACTTTTGAAAGAATCAAACTCATCATGGAGGAACTTAATCTAAAGGAAGAAGATAGAAATGTGGTTGTTCCTGCTAGAATTAGGTTAGAACAATTAAGAGAAACTACCAGGAGAACTGATGCTTGTTCTGTTGTAGCAATAGAGCTCGAAGACAGAACAATCTTAACGGGAAAAAGTTCTAATTTAATGGATGCAACTGCAGCAGTGATACTTAATGCAGTTAAGCATTTAGCCAAAATATCAGATGAAATTCCTTTGATTTCTCCTGTGATATTAGAACCTATTTTAAATTTAAAAACTAGAACCTTAGGCAGTATAAATCCAATACTAGATTGTGAAGAAATACTTATTGCTCTTAGTATATGTGCCGCAACTAACCCGGTTGCACAGATTGCCATGGATAGATTAGGTATGCTAAAAGGCTGTCAAGCTCACTCGACAACGATAATAAGCAGAAATGATGAACAAATTTTTGGGAAACTAGGTATCGATATTACCTGTGATCCTGAATATGCTACGCAAAATCTTTACTATAATATTTAGGCATTATCCAAATTTATAATAATGCTGTTGACAAAAATAAATGCCGGTGCTATTATTTTGGTACTGGGTATACAGTTTACTGGGTTATTCGTTTAATTTTATATGATATAAACCTATGAGCAAGAGGAGTAGGAATTATTAGTTGTATAAAGAGAGCCGCTAGATGGTGGAAATGCGGTTACAAGTATTATTCTGAATGGACTTGTGAGGGAAGTCTGAAATTATTAAGTACGAACTTACGGGAACCCGTCCGTTATCAGGGGGATGTATATGATAGTATACAGTTAGAGTGGGCTTTTTAGCCAATTTGGGTGGTACCGCAGAAGTATAAGCTTTTGTCCCTGTTTTAGGGATGAAGGCTTTTTTTATTTTGAAAAAAGGAGAATGTAAAATGTCAAAAGGAAGATTTGGAATTCATGGAGGGCAATATGTTCCAGAAACTTTAATGAACGCGCTCATAGAACTAGAAGAGGCATATAATTACTTTAAAAAGGATCCAAAGTTTAGGGAAGAACTAAAAGATTTATTGGATAATTATGCAGGGAGGCCGTCCTCACTTTATTATGCCAAAAAGATGACCGAAGATTTAGGGGGGGCTAAGATTTACCTTAAGCGAGAAGATTTAAACCATACAGGGTCCCATAAGATAAACAATGTTTTGGGTCAAGTGTTATTAGCTAAAAAAATGGGTAAGACTAGGGTTATTGCAGAAACAGGAGCAGGACAGCATGGGGTGGCAACCGCTACGGCTGCAGCCCTAATGGGGATGGAATGCGAAATATATATGGGTAAGGAGGATACCGACCGCCAAGCACTTAATGTTTTTCGTATGGAACTTTTAGGAGCTAAGGTTCATCCTGTTATTAGTGGAACCCAAACTTTAAAAGATGCTGTAAATGAAACTATGAGAGAATGGACTAAAAGAATAGATGACACTCATTATGTTTTAGGATCGGTTATGGGACCCCATCCATTTCCAACTATAGTTAGGGACTTTCAAAGTATTATTGGCCGTGAAGCAAGAAATCAAATTTTAGAACAAGAAAAAAGACTCCCTAATGTTGTTATGGCTTGCGTTGGCGGGGGAAGTAATGCAATAGGATTGTTCTATGATTTTATCAAGGATAAAGATGTTCGCCTCATTGGTTGTGAAGCGGCAGGATACGGGGTGGATACAGATAAAACTGCTGCAACCATGGCAACAGGAACTCTAGGAATATTCCATGGAATGAAGTCTTATTTTTGTCAAGATGAATATGGTCAAATTGCACCGGTATACTCTATTTCAGCAGGACTTGATTATCCAGGAGTAGGGCCGGAACATGCAAATCTTAAGGATATGGGTAGGGCAGAGTATGTGCCGGTTACGGATGATGAAGCTGTAGGAGCTTTTGAATATTTATCAAAAATTGAAGGGATTATTCCGGCAATTGAAAGTGCCCATGCAGTTGCCTATGCTAAGAAATTAGCTCCAACCATGGGTAAAGATGAAATTATTATAATTTGCCTTTCAGGTAGAGGGGATAAAGACGTGGCAGCCATGGCACGTCATAAGGGGGTAAAAATATATGAATAAATTAGAAAAAGTTTTTTTAAACAATAAAGCATTTATTCCTTTTATAACTGCCGGAGACCCATCTATAGAGATAACCAAAGAATTGGTTATAGGAATGGCTAAGGCTGGAGCAGATTTAATAGAGTTAGGGATTCCCTTTTCGGACCCCGTTGCGGAAGGACCTATAATCCAAGAGGCAGATGGTCGTGCATTATCAGGAGGAACAACCACGGATAAAATCTTTGATATGGTCAAGGAAATACGCAAAACCTGTGATATACCCATTGCATTTATGACTTATGCCAATCCGATTTTTACCTATGGTACTGAAAGATTTATGAAAAGATGTAAAGAAGTAGATGTATCTGCCGTAATCGTCCCAGATATACCTTATGAAGAAAAAGAAGAACTTTTGCCCTATTGTAGGGATTATGGAATTACTATGATTTCCATGATTGCCCCTACATCTAAAGATAGAATTCATATGATTGCTAAGGAAGCAGAAGGTTTTATTTACTGCGTGTCTTCTATGGGAGTAACGGGGGTAAGGGAAAAAATTAATGAAAATATCAAGGAAATGATAAGGCTTGCTAAAGAAGTCAAAGATATTCCCTGTGCCATAGGTTTTGGTATATCGACAAAAGAACAAGCAGGTAACATGGCTAAAATATCAGATGGTATAATAGTAGGAAGTGCCATAGTTAAGATAATAGCTAAATATGGTATGAATTGTACCCCCCATGTTATTGATTATATTAAAGAAATGAAAAAGGCGATTTCATAATGGTGTCTAGTACTTCTGTCATTGGTTATTAGAAAAGGGTTGGGTGAGATGATTAAAAAGGTTATTGGGATATTATCTATTGTTGCTTTAATCATAACGGGTATTTATACCATTAGGCCTTCTAATTCTTCATTGCAGATTTTTTTGGGAGGTCAAGAATATACGTTAAAATATAGCCTTAAAGGGGGATATATTGAATATGATGGGGATAAACATAGCCTAAAATCGTATAAAAATAATGTTATTGTGGATATAGCTATAGGAGATATTGACTCCGATGGGAAGGATAATATTTTAGTACTAGAAGGAAGGAAAAACTCTAGGTTTGCCGACCGATTGATTATTTATGATGTATCTACCACTTCCAATAAATTACATGTCAGTAAAAGGTATGAAAACAATATGGGCGCCATAAGACCATGGAAGATTGAATTATGCGAAATAGATGCAGATAATAATCCGGAAATCTTCATTATCGTAAATAAGACAATTCAAGAATCTTCTGAACTTCAAAACAGACCTTTCTTTTTTAACTTCAAAGAAGATAAATTAGTGAAGAAATGGACCGGTTCAAAATTAAGAGCGCCTTTTAGCAAGGCTTCTTTTGGGGATCTAAATGGCAATGGAAGTGATGAATTTATAGTTGTGGAGGAGATAGGAACGGGTGAATTTATTATATCCGCATACTATTGGTTTGGATTTGGATTCATACTTCAAGGGGAAAGTCATATATATGATAGAGTTGATTCCATCAGTATAGAAAAAAGCGATGGAAATGTTTTTATAAAAGCTAGAGTTAAGGATAGAAATATGGTAAAATCTGTTGTATTAGAACCTTCTTCAGAAAAGACGGAAAATGATATTTATTTATTAAAAGAGAGGGGTAATTAGATGTCAAAGAGGAATATTGCGATTTTTTTAGGTATTATTATGATGCTATCAGGCTGTAGTAAAAATGTTGAAACTCCCGTAGATAACTCGGCAGAAACTAATGCCATGGATAAAAAAATTCAAATAACGGATAGAGAAGAGACTGTCCTACCTGATGGCATAAGTTTAGTATGGAGGAATACATCAGAGTATTCTAATGAGGAGGTACCCTTTATAGCAACTAATTATACCCCGAAGGTTCCAAAGTATAATGTTGATAAAAACTTAGGCAATATAGTGAATATTTCACGCTTTGAAGGCCTTTCTAAGGAACAAGTTGGAAAATTAGCTAATAATGGATTCGTTGTTCTAAATCCCAATCCAGACAATGCCTACCATTATATGAAAATGTATGATATCTATGAGGAAAATGAATACAAATATATACCTAGTTTTATTTCAGTAGATGTAGCCCTTCATATGTACCATAAATTTTTTGATGAAACTCTAAAATCTGTAGAAAAAGAACATTTAAATGAAGCATTAAAAGAACTCACTAAAAGTATGTTAGATAAAACCAAAGCCTTATACCTACAAGCCCCTAATGAAGAAATAAAAAAAGATTTAGGAGATATTATGATATATTTCTCTGTTGCCAATAATCTTATCAACAGTACCTATGGGGATATACCCAAGGAGCTTATACCTATTGCTGAAAGAGAAATAAATGAAATTAAAAACACCAGTGGTTATATTAAATCCCCTTTGTTTGGTTTTGATATTAACTATGAGCAGTTTATAGCAAGAGGGCATTACACAGAGGATGAAGACTTAGAATCCTACTTTAAAACTATGATGTGGTACGGTTTGATTGGATACCCCTTTGAAGATGAGAGTGGAAGTTTTAATTATGATTTTATTGAAAAATCAATGATGATAACATACATTTCATTTTTGGAGATGAATGGTAGCAATGATATTGCTCTTTGGGATAAGATATACTCCCCTACTAATTTTTTTGTAGGCCAGTCCGATGATATTAATATCTTTAATATGAAGGAATTAATGATAAAGGTATACGGTGAAAATCTAACCCTGGGAAGTATCAAAGATGAAAAATATCGGAGCAAACTAGAAAAAGAAATAAAAAATCTTCCGATGCCGCAAATACAAAACAAATTGGTAACAGGGGCAGTAGATACCCCCACCAAAAGGCAGTTTAGGTTTATGGGGCAAAGGTATACTCTAGATGCCAATATCATGCAAGAATTAATGTTTCCTATCGAAAGGCCCATTCCTACAGGACTAGATGTTGCAGGAGCCTTTGGTAATAAGAGAGCCCAGAATATTGCCAAAGAATATAATTTGTATAAACTAGACGAAAAAGTGTATTCTAGTAATTTGGATAAGATGGAGAAAAAGGTTCAGGCCCTAGGCCAAGGAGACTGGCAGAGGAATATGTATAACGGTTGGCTGTGGACATTAAAAGCTCTTTGGACAAAAAAAGACAGTGTAGAAGGATTTCCAATGTTTATGCAAAATCAAGCTTGGGAAGATAAAAACATATCCAGTGGCTTGGGCTCTTATGCAGAACTTAAACATGATACAATACTTTATACAAAACAACCTGTAGCAGAAAAGGGTGGAGGAGAAGAGTTAGAAGAATACATACCTAATTATGTAGAGCCAGCAGTTGAGGTGTACGATAGGTTGCTATGGCTAGTAAAGTATTCTAAAGTTAATTTAGAAAAAAGGGGCCTATTACCTGAGGAAAAAGCCTTTGCCTTAGAAAGCATGGAAGAGGTTTACGAATTATTTAGGACCTGTGCAGTGAAAGAATTAGAAAATATACCTATTACTGAAGAGGAAAATAGAAGTCTGAAGTATATTGGAGGAAGCTTAGAATATATTGACGATTCCTTAGCATCTTATTATAGGCAGCCTAAAAGCTCTGCGGTCATTTCTGATGTAGCTGGTATAGCTGATACAGGAGAATTTTTGGAAATTGGTACAGGATTACCTAATGATATCCTAGTAGCCACCTATAATAATAATGGGAAGGTATATTTGACTAGAGGGGTCGTGTATAGTTACTATGAATTTTTATGTGATAAACCTTTGACAGATGAAGAGTGGCATGAGCAGTTAGGTATTAGAAAAATGAAAGATGGGGAATGGGAATGGGAACAAATCGTTCCAGAACTTCTTCAAAAAGGTGCCCCTGCACAGCCTAAATGGATGGGTTCATTTAAATCTTTCGAGGAAAATAAAATAAATATACCAGGTATAGAATATATAATAGAATACTAAATTAAAAGGGGCAGCATATAGAGTTAGGCTGCCCTTTTTAATAGTTAGATTTTTGGAATAAAGTAGAGAGGATTTACTACATTTTCCCCAATGTGGAAGATGTATTAGATTTTCCTATTATTTCATTAGGTAAAACCTCAGATACCCCAGTAGATTCCGGCAAGGAAAGCGGAGCTATAGGCACTGCATAATTTGTGAATAACTCGACATCGGGATTATTGGTTTTAGTTTTGAACCATTCTTTTATTTTTGATAGATCCTCTATTGGAAGTTCGTGGGATACATTTATTGTTGCAATGATTATTTCTTTCATCTCTTCATTTTGGGATTTGAAGGTTTTGGCCCTTCCGATAGATAAATCAGTAATTTCAGGGTAAAGGGTCCTTATTTCATTATAAAGACCTTTAACATCAAATTCATAATTAAGTTTGTATTTATAGAGCTCATTTTCCAAGAGTTCTATTTTCTTATCCCTATCACCTAAAGCAATTTGGTTGTTTTGGTAAAGCTCCTCATTTATGATTCGTTTCACATCGTCCTGCCCTAAAGAAGTAGGGGTATCGCTTTGGGTAATCCTTAGATTTAAATTGTCAAGTTTATATTGACTTAGTTTATTATTTAATACTTCTACGGAATCCGCATTTATCCTACTTCCAAATACAATCACTTCTAAGGTATTGTTTGCGCTATCAAGATATTTATTTAGTACCCTCGTATTTTCAAATATAAATTCTTTCTCAATAAAAGTATTTATACTGCTTTCAGTGATGGTATCCTTTACAATACCGTACCCAAGGTAAATACTTGGAAGAATCGTAAGAATACCTATAGCATATATGAGCAACTTAACCCGCTTTTCAGCAACAGAATCTATGTAGGTCTTTTTGGGAATACCCATTATTTTAATGATTATGAAGGTTGCAATGCATATGAAGAAACTATTGATAAAAAAGAGATAGAATGCCCCGAAAAAGTATTTCATTTCCCCCATTGCAAGTCCATACCCGGCAGTGCATAAGGGGGGCATTAAGGCTGTAGCTATAGCAACCCCGGGAATAACATTACTCTTTTCTTTTCTAGTAACTCCAATTATACCGGCCGTTCCTCCAAATATAGCAATCAAAACATCCCAAATGGTGGGGGTGGTACGGGCTAGTATTTCCGAACGGGCTGTAGAAATAGGACTCAATTTAAAATATACATAGGATGTGATAATGCAAATGATAATCTGGAGCATAAGTCCTAAAAATGCCTTTCGAACCAATTTAAGATTATTGGTAGCCAATCCATAACCCATGGTCATAATAGACCCCATAAGTGGGGAGATTAGCATAGCTCCTATTATTATGGCTGTAGAATTCATATTAAGTCCAATGGAGGCAATAAAGATTGCCAGTATCAGTATAACCGCATTAGAGCCCTTAATACGAGAAGAACTTTGCATAGTGTTATGTATTTCTTCGTTAGAGGCTTTATCGGTATCAAGCCTAAAACTTGATACCATCATTTTCTTAAAAGATACAAAAATTTTATTTTCAAAAATCGAATTGAACATATATTTCATCCCTCTAAATTAGTTTATTTTAATTAGTATTATATATTATTATAGAGGATTTTCAAATATTATGTTCTTTTTTAACGAAAAAGGTGAAAATAAATTCCTATTTTATTACTTTATCAATGGTGCCTCCACCTAAACATTCATTATCATTATAAAAAACTACAGCTTGCCCAGGTGTTATTGCCTTTTGAGCTTTTTTAAATGTAACCTTACAGGCATTTTTATCTAATAATTGAACTTTGACCTCTTGATCGGGTTGTCTATATCTGAATTTAGCCATGCAATCAAATTCTTCAGATTTATTTTTTTTACTTATCCAATTCATATCTACAGCAATCAATCCTTTGGAATAAAGACTTGGATGCTTTTCCCCTTGAACTACATATAAAATATTGTTTTCCAAATCCTTATCGGCAACAAACCAAGGCTCCCCTGTGCCCATTCCACCTATGCCAAGGCCCTTTCTTTGTCCTAAGGTATAATACATTAAACCATCGTGATTTCCTAAAATTTCACCATCAATAGAGCGTATTTCACCGGGTTGTGCGGGCAAATAATGACTCAAAAACTTCTTAAAATTCCTTTCTCCTATAAAACAAATCCCCGTGCTATCTTTTTTTTGGGAAGTAGATAGTTTATAGTTTAGGGCAATTTCCCTAAGCTGAGGTTTTGTTAAATTGCCTATGGGAAAAAGGGCCTTGGATAATTGGTATTGATTTAATTGACTCAAAAAATAGGTCTGGTCTTTATTCGTGTCGATGGCCTTAAGTAGCTTATATTCCCCATTAGATAATTCAACTCTTGCGTAATGACCGGTTGCAATATAGTCTGCCCCTATTTTTAGGGCGTTTTCCAAGAAAGCTTTAAATTTAATCTCTTTATTACATAATATATCGGGGTTGGGAGTCCTACCTTTTTTGTACTCATCTAAAAAGTAAGTAAATACCTTATCCCAATATTCTTTTTCAAAATTAACTGTATAATAAGGGATGTCTATTTGGCTGCATACTCGCCTTACGTCTTCATAGTCTTCTTCGGAAGTGCAGTAACCAAAGTCATCAGTATCATCCCAGTTTTTCATGAAGATTCCAATAACATTATATCCTTGTTCTTTGAGGAGCAATGCTGCCACAGAAGAATCAACTCCACCGGACATACCTATTACAACCTTGGTGTTTTTGGGTTCTATTTCCATTATGCATACCCCCTATTTGTATTTTGAAGAACCTTAGTGGGTTGTTAGTCAAGATGGTTATCGATATAATTTATCATTTTTTCTCTTTCTTGTATACTTTCGATTATTTTTTCCTTTAATTTAGGGCTATGATCCTTAGATAATTCTTTAATGGCATGTTCTTGTTTATCAATGGCATCTTTTTTGATTTCTTCATAAGAGCGATTATCGCCCATTTTAAAAACCCCTTTCTAGATTATTAAATTTACAATATTTATTATTCCCATTTACTCCGTATACATGAATTTAATATCTGCATCATACAACCTCTTATACAATCTATACTTATTATGCATTTTACTAGTTGTCATAAAAACATTAGTAAAAAACTCCCATAAAAATACCCAGCCACCTATGAAAATACCCTCATGTATAACTTGCAAGATTATATTTTCTGTTTCCATAAAGAAAAAATATCCGATAGTCAATAAAAACACAGCAAATAGAAAATCGTATAAGGTTTTTTTGTGTAAATCTAATCTGGATATATTTAGCTTTTCGAGGGCATATTTATAATAATTTTTATAAGCAGAAAGTAGGGCTGTTTCTTTTTTGGGGGCTTTTTTATTTAAAGGAATATAAAGGACAATATTAATATTAAAATTTAGCGGTATATCTTCTGAGGAATTGATTATGAAATCATTAAATTCATCTTCTATATCCCTTTTTTTAAAAGGAGAAGGATCCCAATCATCATAAACGTCATCATAATCATCGAGGGATACTTCAATTAAATAGGATTTAGAAGTCTCATCAAATTTATATATTTTTTGAAAGTATTTTTTCTTTCTCATAATTATCACCCAGAATTATTATAGTGCATTTTTTATGATTGTGCATATACTTTTATAAGAATATATGAACTGTATGCTTTTAAATAAATTGTGATATAATCAATACTAGTATATACAATTGACAGAAAGGAATACATATATTCATGGAGAGTAAAAAGTTTTTTAAAAATCAGTACTATGTTATAGCAATTGCTATTTTTTGCTCAGTTTTATGGGGAAGTGCTTTTCCTGTTTTAAAGGTTAGTTATGAAGAAATCGGGCTAGGAGCAGATGATTTTTACGGTAAGATTGTATTTGCAGGAATGAGATTTTTTCTTGCAGCTATTTTTTTGTTTATTATTATTCAATGGGTAATTAAAATACCTCTTAAAGTGGATAAAAAGACGTTTTTTGAACTTTTTATTTTAGGGATGTTTCAAACAGCATTACAGTATTTCTTTTTTTATAATGGTCTTGCCCATACCACAGGAATAAAAGGTTCAATATTGGGTTCTATAGGGACGTTTTTTGTTGTTTTATTTGCCCATTATATATACCAGGATGATAGAATGGATATTAAAAAGGTTATAGGCCTTATAACAGGATTTGGGGGTATTATTATAGCTAATTTGGGTAAGGGCGGTGGACAAGCATTTACCCTATCCTTTTCTTTTGTAGGAGAGGGATTTATGATTTTGTCAGGGCTTGTTAGTGCATGGGGTACTATTTTGGCTAAAAAACTAGCAAAAGATATTCACCCTTTTGTAGTAACAGGATGGCAGATGTTTTTGGGGGCTATTGCAATGCTTTTGTTCGGAGTTACCGGTAGTAAATCTTGGATGGCCTTTTCATTTACCCCTAAGGCATGGATTTTATTTATTTATTCCGCCTTATTATCGGCAGTAGCCTTTGCACTTTGGTACGGCTTATTAAAATATAATAAGGCAGGAGAAATAACATTATATCGTTTTATGACCCCTGTATCTGGTAGTTTACTATCTGCCATTTTTATTCCAGGAGAAACTTTCACCGTAGGGCTACTTTGGGGAATTATTTTAGTATCTGTGGGATTTTTAGCCGTTAACGGGCGTAAAAATAACCTGAAAGTATAAATAGGAATAATATGAAGTAATTACCTATAATATTAAAGAAGACAATTTTTATGAGTTAAAGGAGTATTGTATGGGATATAATAATTTTAAAAAGGCTTCTCAAATTGCCTTGGGAAAGGCTAAGGCAGATTTAGTATTAAAAAATGCCAACATAATCAATGTTTTTAGCGAAGAAATAATCAAAGGCGATATAGCTATAAATGGTGGAATAATCATTGGTATTGGTGAATACGAGGGAAAAACGGAACATAATTTGGGAGGAAAGTTCGTATGCCCAGGGTTTATTGACTCTCATTTGCACTTAGAATCTACCCTAGTCCCGCCGCCAATACTACTTCATAATGCTGTTTTGTTCGGAACGACTACCTACATTGTAGACCCCCATGAATCTGTTAATGTAAGCGGTTTAGATGGACTCGATTATATATTAGAGCAAACTAAAGATGTTCCTGCTAATGTTTTTGTTATGATACCATCTTGTGTACCGGCAGCCCCTATGGAGGATAATGGGTATGAGTTCGGTGTAAATGAAATGAAAAGATACATTAATAACGAAAGAATATTAGGGCTTGGGGAAGTTATGGATTATAATGCAGTAATAAATGCAGATATCTCCATGTTTGAAAAGCTCAACCTATTTAAAAATAAAATAATAGATGGCCATGCACCTTTTTTAAATGATAAGCAATTGGCAGCATATACTTTAGCCGGAATAGTTACAGACCATGAATGCTGTGATTTTGAATATGCCATAAAAGAGTGCAGAAACGGAATGCAGGTACTTATTCGTGAAGGCTCAGCAGCCAAAAATCTTGAGGCTATCGTAAAAGGGATAATAAAAAATAATATAGATACAACATGTTTTTCCTTTTGCACAGATGATAAACATATCGAGGAAATCAAAAAGGAAGGACATATCAGTTACAACATAAAAAAATCCGTATCCCTGGGGTTAAATCCAATACAGGCAATAAAAATGGCAACCATCAATGCAGCCAGATGTTACAATCTAAAAAACCTAGGTGCAATTGCCCCAGGATATCAGGCAGACTTGGTTATTCTAAAAGATTTGGAAAATGTTGAAGTAGAGACGGTATATTATAAGGGAAGCATAGTAAACGATAAAACCCCTATAGTTATTCCAAAGCCCAAGGATAAGATTAAAACTACCGTTAATATAAAAGAAATCTCGGAAGAAATGTTAGAAATCAAAGTACGAAACAATCCTATATCTGTAATCAAAATGATAGAAGGACAAATTGTGACAAAGCATATAAAGGCAAATGTCCCCAACAGGAATGGTATTTTTATTACCAACGAGGAATTTAATAAGGCCTGTGTAATTGAAAGACATAAACAGACGGGGAAAGTAGGTCTTTCCATCGTCACAGGATTTGGAATAAGAGATGGAGCAATTGCCTCTAGTGTTTCCCACGATTCCCATAATATTATAGTGATTGGTGATAATGATAAGGATATGATATTGGCAGTCAATGAGCTTATTAGAACACAAGGAGGGTATACAATCGTAGAAAAAGGTAAGGTACTTGAAACTTTGCCCCTACCTATTATGGGATTAATCAGTGATTTGGAATTTGACGAGGTTTCTTTAAGAATTAGCAAGATGATTAGCCATGCCCACAGAATGGGAGTCCCCATGGATATGGAACCTTTTATAACTCTTTCATTTATAGCTTTACCCGTGATACCAGAAATACGTATAACCACCAATGGACTTATGGATGTTGTTAATAATAGGATAATAAAATAATAAATATACATACAAGGAGAATGACAGTGAAGAATGATTATGTACCCCTAAGCGATCCCTATATACTACTTAGTTGGTTAAATATGAAATTAAGGGATGAATGTAGGGATTTGAAAGAACTATGTGAAAGATACAATCTATCAGAAGTGGTGATAAAAGATAAAATAAAAGCCATAGATTATGTGTATAAAAAAAGTACAAATCAATTTATTACGTCTATAACGGAAGAATGAATTAATACTTATTAAAAACAAGTGGAAATCTTACCACTTGTTTTTAATTTTTAGGGTTAAGCCTTAAATTTTGTTGAATAAATATTCAATGTAGTGTATAATTATTTAAAAAGTAACTAACTTTAAGTAATTGGAGGATGAATTATGAAATATAAAGTGTTCGTAGATGGGCAGATGGGAACCACAGGGCTCCAAATTCATGAAAGATTGGAGAAACACCCAAATGTCGAGTTAATGATGATAGACCCCGAAAAGAAAAAAGACATAGAAGAAAAAAAGAAATACCTAAACAATGCCGATATAGTATTTTTATGTTTACCTGATGAGGCAGCAAGGCAATCAGCTAAACTAGTAACAAACCCCAAAACAAAAATAATTGACCCCAGTGTAGGTCATAGAACCACGAAAGGCTGGACCTATGGAATGCCCGAATTAGTAAAAGGGCAAAGGGAAAAGATAGCTGCATCAAGCCGAGTAACAGTTCCGGGGTGCCATGCCTCAGCTTTTATATTGTCGGTTGCACCACTTATTAATATGAGGATTATGCCTAATGATTATCCTGTTACAGTTCATTCTCTTACAGGTTATAGTGGTGGTGGAAAAAACTTAATAGAAAAATATGAAAACAAAGAAGTTAACACCCCATATATAAAATCCCCAAGACCATACGCTCTAGGGCTTAGTCATAAGCATCTTCCCGAAATGAAAATGTATTCGGGACTTAAAAACGATCCGATTTTTCTTCCAATACTCAGCAATTATTATAAAGGATTGGCTGTAACTATACCAATATATAATCATCTATTATCTAAGAAAATGACCAGTGCGGAAATAGCCTTAAGTTTAGCTGAATATTATGAGGAGGAAAGATTCGTCAAAGTTATGCCTTATCAGCCGATGGACTTACTATTTGATGGTGGCTTTGATGTTACAGCATGTAATGATACTAATAAATGTGATATTTTCGTATTTGGAAATGATGAAAACGGAACTACCTTAATTCTTACAAGGCTAGATAACTTGGGCAAGGGGGCATCGGGAGCAGCGGTTCAGAATATGAATATAATTATGGGCATTGATGAGGATACAAGTTTAGAATAGTATATAGTTTCGTGTGATATATATGTAGATTTATAGGTTATTTAAATGGATTATGTCCTTAGTGAATCCATATTTTCGAATAAAGAAAGGTCCCTTTCTAGGTATTGGCTTTACCAAGAAGGGACCTTTTATTTTACTAAAGGTTCTATTTGCAGTTTAAGATAAGCTCAATTAGTTTTCCTTGGGATTTTGCATTTTCTATCATATCAGGGTCGATTAATGCTCCTAACTTAGCAATTATTACACCGCTATCACTAACAATATCTTTTAAAATGACTTTTCCTGTTAGAAACTCTGTTTGTTTCTGCTCAAACTTATCATCAAATTTAATTTCTTTAAGCTGTATTTCATCAGACTGCGAATCATTGGATTCATTAGCTTTTAAATCCTTTAAAATTTCATCAATAAAATCTTGTTCTTTATTTTTTGACTTCGTATTAAACTCCTGATTTGAAAAATTGTCTGTCTTATCAAAATCAAATAAGAAGCTACCGTAGTCATCTGATTCGTCGGCATCGTCATAAAAAGACATATCATCTTGTACTTCTTCTGTATGTGCGTTAACATCAGAATTCATAGGGTTGGAATCTAAAAAACTTTTTTCGTTTAAATCGTCTTCTTGATGTTCATTCATTGTAAGGTCATCTGCATCCATGTCATAAAAAAAATTATTGTAATCTGAATCCTTATCGTTATTATCTTCGGTTATTTCTTCATCAATTTCTAATGAAGGAGCAGTCTCAGATTCTAATGAATACATTTCAAAATCTAATGCTTCTTGAAGTTCATTAATATCATCTATAGTAATATCCTCTTCTTCTGTTTGTAGGTTTTCCTCGTTATCTGTAAAATTGATTTCTTTGTTGTTGTTTTCTTCAATATCTTCTACAGGTTCTTCAAATTTTAGGTTACCATCAAATTGGAGTTGTTCATTATAAATAAAGGGTTCTTCTTCCTCTATTATTTCAGTTATTTCATCAATATTTGTGTTTATTTCATTTTCGGTGGAAGGTAATATTAATGAAGGTTCTTCTTGCAATGTTATGCCTTTTTCAGGAACAATTTCTTGGGAAAACTCTTCATTGTTTATAATGGTTTCTTCTATAAGGCTAAAAAAAGAATTTTCAAACTCATTAATGAAATCATCGGGTGAATCACAAAGATTTTGAATAGCTTCATCTTTAACGATAATTGTATTTTTACCAAAGATAACTACATATTTGCTTGGTATCATTTTAACTTCTTTAATACCGTTATTATTCCTAATAAGTTCTAATGCAGTAACATATAATTTTTCTTGGTTTATATAAAAGCCACCAATCTTACCAAGATAATTTCCCTTATCGGTTAAAATTTCAGTATTAATCACCCTAATATTTTTTTGAAACAAATTAAGGGCTTTTTTGATGTCATTATTATCAAGCATTATATTATCATGTTTAACTATTATGGCATTATCTCCTACCCTAATAACATCCTTTGTTTGCATAACCATTGTAGTTGCCACTTCATCTTTGGGTTCTACCACTAAATAATCTACCATTCCAGTTTGGGAGTTGAAAATATAATTATTTATTTTGCCTATGTATTCAGCAGTAGCCATACTGATAATGCGTAAACCAATAATCTCATTCATCTTTTTCATAATATTACCCCTTTATTGTAAAATATACTTATATACATTTTAACTATATTTTGAATATATTTCAACAAGATTCAATACTTTCTAATAAGGAATTGATAAAATTTTAGTAAATATCCTTGTTTTAACACATATAATGTAAAAAAGAGGATGAATATTTTACTAATAAGTTGGAAAATATTTAAGAGCCGATTTATATACTACCATTTAATAAGGAACTTTTCTCAGCTTATCTGTATCTAGATTTTGCAAATTATTACATAGGAAGGTTTAGATGGATTTGCAAACTGGTTTATGATACAGGCACAAGAGGAAAGGGAATATGCCATTTTGTTTATACAGTATATGCAAAATAATAACCTAAAAGTTATCTTTGAGTCAATAGATAAGCCTGATAAAAAATATGATAGTTGTAAAGCTCCAGTGTTAGAGAGTTTAGAACATGAACAGTATATTACAAGTTCTATTAATGATATTTATACCAATTAGCATTAACTATTCTTGATTAAGCAAATGTCTTTCAAAAAGAAGGTGCCATTTGAATTATTGCATAAATCCCATAGCTATAGTATTATGGAATAAAAGTAATATGAGTGGGTGATTTTATGAATATTAAAGATATGGCAGTACAAGCAAAGCAGGCATCAATCAAATTAGCAATAGCAGATACAGAACTTAAAAATAAAGCATTAAATAAAATAGCTCAAGCCCTAAGGGAAAGAAAAGGTGAAATAATAAAGGCAAATGAACAAGATTTATACAATAGTGAAAAGGATAATCTTGCCCTGCCTCTTTTAAAAAGGTTGAAATTTGATGAAGCAAAGATTGAAGATGTAATACAAGGGATTGAAAGTTTGATCAGACTTGAGGATCCTGTTAATGTAACTCAGGCAGCTACTCAGCTAGATGATGGACTTGAGTTATATCGTATTAGCTGTCCTATAGGGGTAATTGGCATTATATTTGAATCAAGACCAGATGCATTGGTTCAAATTTCAACCCTCTGCTTAAAAAGCGGAAATGCAGCTCTCCTTAAAGGAGGTAGCGAAGCAAATAATACCAACAGGATTTTAACTGATATTATTAAAGAAGCTACAAAAGAAGCGGGTATTATTCCCGGCTGGATTCAACTTCTCGAAACTAGGGATGACGTAAATGAAATGCTTAAGATGGACAGACATATAGATTTGATTATTCCAAGGGGATCTAATGAATTTGTAAGATACATTATAGATAACTCGAGGATTCCCGTTTTAGGTCATGCAGATGGAATCTGCCATTGTTATGTGGATCAATTTGCTGATATTAATAAAGCCCTTAATATTGTAGTTGACTCTAAGACACAGTATGTTGCCGTATGTAATGCCACAGAAACTTTATTGGTTCACGAAAATATCGCGGAAGTGTTTCTACCAAAGCTAAAAGAAGAACTATATAAAAGGGAAGTTGAGCTGGTAGGATGTAAAAAAACAAGAAGTATTATAGACGTAGGTGTAGCTTCAGAAGAAGACTGGAAAACAGAATATCTAGATTATAAACTTTCAATCAAAATTATATCCAGTATAGAAGAAGCTATTGATCATATTAATCAATATGGTTCCGGACACACGGAGACAATTATAACAGAGGACAAACAAAATGCCTCGATGTTTATGAATCTTGTAGATTCAGGCAATGTTTTTTTAAATTGTTCTACTAGATTTAGTGATGGATTTAGATATGGCTTTGGGGCAGAGGTAGGAATTAGCACAAATAAAATTCACGCAAGAGGACCAGTTGGTTTAGATGGACTTTTAATTTATAAGTATAAGCTTATAGGAAATGGTCATGTCGTATCAGATTATGTTGACAAGACAAAAACTTTTAAACATAAAAAATTAAATAAAAAATTTAATGAATAATTTTGGAGGAAATATTATGCAGGGAATTAACAAAGAGTTATTTATTAAGAGAAGCTCAGAAACCCTAAGGCGTATGGTAGATGACTTTGAAAAATTAGAAATATTAGAGGTAGAATCTTTAGTAGGGGAAGCAGCTCTTATCCTCATGGATATGAATAATGGATTTGCACAAAAGGGAGCCTTATACAGCCCAAGAATTGAAGCATTAATTCCCGAGGTATCAAGAATTGCCCATAGCTTTTCTAAAAATAAGGATATACCTATTATTATTGTTAATGAAGATCATCTAGAGGATTCGAAAGAATTTGATGCTTATCCACCTCACTGCATAAGAGGAACAGAGGAAGCCAAAATAATTAAAGAGTTAGATGATATAGAAGATAAAATCATTATAGGTAAAAACTGTACCAATGCTTTTGTTGTAGATGAGTTTAGAGAAAAGTTTATCAATTTATATAATAGGGGTATTAAAAAGTTTGTAATCATAGGTGATTGCACAGATATATGTATTTATCAAGCAGCTATATCCATGCAGACGTATTTTATTCATAATAACTATGATGGTCAGGTTATTGTTCCTACCTATGGGATAGATACCTATGACCTTGATATAGCGAATCATGATGGAGATTTAATGAATATTGTGTTTATATACAGCATGATTGGAAATGGAGTAAAGGTTGTTAGAAAATAATGGGGTTGTCTCAGAAATTATTCTGAGGCAACCTTGTATTAGGTAAGCTTATTAGAATAGAATTAAATCTACAATAAAGGGGAAATTCATAATGGTGAATATCGAAAACGATTGGGATGAAGTTTTAAAAAATGAATTCGAAAAGGAATATTATAAGAAGCTTAGACAATTTCTTTTAAATGAATACAAAACAAAGACTATATATCCTAATATGCATAATATATTTGAAGCCTTAAAGTTAACATCTTATAAAGATACTAAGGTCGTAATATTAGGACAAGACCCCTATCATGGGGAAAATCAGTCCCATGGATTGGCTTTTTCTGTACAAAAAGAAGTCAAGATTCCACCATCCCTAAAAAATATATATAAAGAATTGCAAAATGATTTAGGCTGTTACATACCTAATAATGGATACCTAGTCCCTTGGGCAAAGCAGGGGGTTTTGCTTCTTAACACGAGTTTAACCGTAATAGCAAATAAAGCAAATTCCCATAGAAATAAAGGCTGGGAGCAATTTACTGATGTTATTATGCAACTTCTAAATAAAAAAGAATCCCCTATAGTATTTCTATTATGGGGAAACAATGCAAAAGAAAAGATTACCTACATAACAAATCCTAAACATTTAATATTGACCTCAGTCCATCCAAGTCCCCTTTCTGCCAGTAAGGGGTTCTTTGGATGCAAACATTTTTCGAAGACAAATAACTTTCTAAGGAAAATGGGAGAAACTGAAATAGAGTGGCAGATTCCCGATGTCTAGCCTTAAGGGGACTGCATATATGTAAGGGCAGGTTTTATGCCTACCCAAATTTATTTATTTTGCATAATTATCAAAATATCCTTGAATATATACAATAGGCGTTCCCTTATCTCCACTTCCAGAGGTTAAATCGCTAAGGGAGCCTATTAAATCGGTAAGTCTCCTTGGAGTGGTTCCTTGGGATTCCATAGAACCTACAAGATCTTCCCCTTTATTTTTAATGTATTCAGAAATTGCTTTTTTAAGCTCCTCGCCCTTCAGGTCGGAGAAATTATTATCTGCAAGATATTTTAACTTGATTTCGTTGGGAGTCCCCTCAAGTCCTTTAGTATACCCCGGTGAAACTACTGGGTCCGCCAGCTCCCAAATCTTGCCTACAGGATCTTTGAATGCCCCATCCCCATATACCATTACTTCAATTGTCTTTCCGGTAAGTTCTTTAATAGAGCCTTGAATTTCGTCCACTATGGGTTGACAGTTACGGGGGAAAAGTTTAACGGTTTCTTCTGTTGCTTTGTTGGAGCCTAAAAGCCCATATTCCTCATTATAACCATTACCATCGATGGGTGTGGATAATATATCATCAAGCCCATATATTCTATCTACCCCATTTGCCTTTAGAATCCTTTTTGTTCTAAGTCTTGTATGGACATCACATACAAGAACACTTTTTGTGTATTTTAAAATAGTCTTGGGATTATTGGAAAATATAACCTCACATTCAATGCCATATTCCTCAACTAAAGATTTATAATAATCAATATAATCGATACCAGTAAAAGTGTGTTTAATATATCCAAAGTAATCTCTAAACTGTTCTTCAGTCAATACATCGGTCCAAGGATTTACCCCTTTTTCGTCAAGAAGATCAATATCAACTAAATGATTTCCAACTTCATCTGAAGGATAGCTAAGCATTAATATGATTTTTTTGGCCCCTTTTGCAATTCCTCTAAGGCAAACAGCAAAACGATTGCGGCTTAAGATTGGGAAAATGATTCCAATAGTATCATCACCAAATTTATCCGTTATATCCTTTGCAATAGCATCGATACTAGCATAATTGCCCTGTGCACGGGCAACAACAGATTCAGTAATAGCAACTATATCCTTATCATGTATACTAAAGCCTTCAGTCTTTGAGGCCTTTAATATAGTATCTACAGTAATCTTTGCTATATTCTCCCCTTCATTGATGATTGGGGCACGAAGACCCATTGCAACTGTTCCTATCATTCTTTCCATTTGCATCTCTCCTTAACCCATAAGAGTAAAATCTATACTTGTATTATACATAATTTAATGATATAAGTAAAATAAATAGCTTTAATATTTGATATAAGGAGTAGTTATATGTCAGTAAAATTAGACTTGTATAATATTTTTTGTGAAGTCGCAAAACAACAAAGTTTTTCTAGGGCTGCAAAAAGGTTGTATATGACCCAGCCTGCCATAAGTCAGGCTATTATGAATCTAGAAAAGGAATTAGATATTCGTCTTTTTACAAGGACATCAAAAGGGGTGACCCTAACAAATGAAGGAGAGCTCCTATTTGAACATGTAAACTCAGCAATCAATTTAATCCATGTTGGCGAAAAAAACTTTTTGAAACCAAAAGTTTAATGGCAGGAGAAATGAAATTAGGAGTTGGAGATACCATCTCAAGACATTTTTTATTGCCGTACCTATCAATATTCCACAAACAATCCCCAAATATTAAACTTAAAATTATAAACCGCACCACTCTTGAATTATGCTCTATGTTAAAATCTGGGGAAATTGATATAGCCCTTTGCAATCTGCCTGTTAAGGATTCGGCTTTAAAGATAAAAAAATGCATTGATATTCATGATATCTTTGTATGTGGGGAAAAATACAAAGATATATGTTCTATTCCCTTACACCTAGAGGAAGTCATCAATTTGCCCCTAATATTTCTAGAACGCAACTCTAATTCAAGGCAGTATGTAGAGAAATATATGTCATCAATGGGAATTAAATTAATACCGGAGATTGAGCTAGGTTCCCATGAATTATTATTGGAATTTGCAAGATATAATTTTGGGATATCCTGCGTTGTTAGAGAATTTTCTCAGGAATACTTAGAGAATAAACTATTATATATAGTAAATACTAAAGAGAAGATTCCTAAAAGAGCTATAGGTTTTTGTTTTTTAAAAAGCGTTTCTCTTTCGCCTGCCGCTAAAAAATTCGTTGAGATAGTAGAGGAAAAGATTTTGTAGAATAGTCAAACAATAGAAATCACAAAATAGGAATCTTGCATTGACGATTGGTATCAGGAGTGATATAATAATTCAATGAATTAATGATTAATTTGGAATACATATATTTAGGAGGGAAAACATGAGTAAAGAGACATATAATGCATATGAAAATGCTCAAGCACAGTTTAATAGTGTAGCCGAAAAAATTGGACTTGATGAAGGTATGCGTGAACTTCTTCGTCAGCCAATGAAGGAATTCCATTTTTCTATTCCTGTAAAAATGGATGATGGAAGTGTAAAAGTATTTAGAGGGTATAGAATCCAACATAACGATGCAAGAGGTCCTGCTAAGGGGGGGATTCGTTTTCATCCTGAAGAAACTGTAGATACAATTAGAGCATTATCCCTATGGATGACTTGGAAATGTGCAGTGGTAGATATTCCTCTTGGAGGAGGAAAGGGTGGGGTAGTGTGTGACCCCCGCATTCTATCAGAGCGGGAGCAAGAGCAAGTATGTCGCGGATATGTAAGACAGATATCAAAAAATATGGGACCAGTCCAAGACGTTCCTGCACCGGATGTAATGACTAATGCAAAACACATGCTATGGATGCTTGATGAATATGAGACAATCCATGGGGGAAGATACCCAGGTTTTATAACAGGAAAGCCTGTTGGCATGGGGGGATCCCTTGGAAGAACTGAAGCAACGGGATTTGGTGTTATCTTCGTATTAAGAGAAGCCCTAAAAGCATTGGATATAGATATTACTAAAACAACTGCCAGCCTACAAGGCTTTGGTAATGTAGCTCAACATGCAGCTAAACTGTACCAACAACTTGGCGGAAAAGTTGTAGCTATTTCTTGTTGGGATAATAACGATAAAAAGGCATATACCTTTAAGAAATCTGATGGACTAGATATTAATGAGCTTGCAAACATCACTGATACTTTTGGTACTGTCGATAAAAATAAGGCTAGGGAAATGGGTTGTGAAATTTTAGATGGCGGTGCATGGCTTGAACAAGATGTTGATATACTTATACCTGCAGCCCTAGAAAATCAAATTACAGCAAAGAATGTACAAAATATAAGCAATCAAGTTAAAGTAATTGTTGAAGGAGCTAATGGGCCAACTACCCCAGATGCTGATAAGATTATAAATGAAAGAAATATATTTGTTATTCCTGATTTCTTGGCTAATGCTGGGGGAGTTACATGCAGCTACTTTGAACAAGTTCAATGTAATATGAACTACTTCTGGGAAAAAGACGAGGTAATGGAAAAGCTAGATACAAAGATGACTGCTGCATTTAAAGCAGTTTATAAACTTTCAGTAGACAAAGATTTAAATATGCGTGATGCTGCTTATGTAATTGCGATAGATCGAGTAGCACAAGCAGTCAAAAACCGAGGCTGGGTATAAAAAGATGCTTTCAAAAGCATCTTTTTATATGCCCAAACTCGGTTTTTCTAAGTGATTAAGAATCTATTGTTTATATTTTAGCTGCATGACTAGTTGAAGCAGAAGAATCTTTGGAAGAAACTAAAATACCCTTTTTAATTAGACATTTGATTAAAATTAAAATCGATAAAGTGAATATGATAGTAACAATAGCTCCACCCTCAGGGCCAAAGGTCCCTCCAGTAATCCAAGTAGGTCCAACTAATTTTGTTTCTATTATGCTTACATTGCCAGCAATCATACCGCTAACAGGCAATCCAAGGATATTACCCATAAACCAGTTCCAGATAGAATGCTGAGCAAAAACCCCCCATAATCCATCATCATATAGGGCATACAGGGCTGCAAAAACCCCATAAAGAATTAGATTAATCATAGATAGTACATCAAGGTTAGGATTTTGAAAATGCAAAAATCCAAAAAAGGCAGCGGATAAAATAATAGATGTTGTTACCTTGTAATGCCTTGATAGTACAGGAAGCATCCAGCCCCTTACAACTACCTCCTCGCTAGCCCCTTGAATAATAAATCCTGTGAGGAGTAGAATAACGAAACCTATGGCTGAAGGCCCGAGTGCATATGTTGCATTAATGGGTTTTGATAGAATCTCCCCCCAACCAAAAAGCAAAATCGTTATAAAATAAACTAATTGCATGACAATGGCAATACCGGCACCTTTTAAATACTTCGATAACTTATTTGTAGTTTTGAGACCGATGGATTTAAAAGGCCGTTTCTCTGCTAGTTTTATGTATAGAAAAAAAGACAATATGACCATTCCATTGGATATTGTCAGTGATATCCATTCAATCCATGGATTGTGAAGTATAAATAAATATAGAGCATCCATATTACCGCCTAATATAGCATACATAGCTCCGATAAAACCAGCCGAAAACATAGTAAGAAAGAGTGGAATGATAAGCAATCCGAAACAGATTAAATAACTAACAATCCAGAAGACAGGTTTTTTAGCCCCTATTTTCATATAAGATCGTTTTGCATTTTCCTCAAAACTTTTTAAATAAGTTTTTTCCCTTTTAAAATAATACAAATACATAACCCCCTTATATACTAATTAATATTAAAAACTTCCAAAACTTCATCAAATATTTCTTTGCTTTCTTTAATTTTGCCTTCATTGCCTACGATACAGTAATTGTCTTGTTTCATAACATCTGCTATAAGTATAGCATAATTTTTAATGTCTTTAGTAGTAGTATTTAGAATTTCCTTTTGTTCCTTTATATAATCTTTATTACTCTTACCCGTTATATAGAAAGAATCTCCTATATCTCCTTTTTGAGAGGGGTTTAAAAGGGGATCATAGTTTTTAAAAGTGCCAATTATATAGTTTGTCATTTCTTGTTCATCTGCATTGAAGGTATTTAAAAATGCAGGAATTTTATCAAACACTGATAAACTTTCTTTTAGGTTAGGATCTCTATAGGTAATGAAATAAAGGTTACCATTTTCACTGATATTTGGAAGAAAGTCATAAGCTCCTCCCTTTACCCTTAGTTCATTCCATAAATATTCTAAAGCAATAATATTTCGCAGAACCTGCATCTTTCCACTGTAGTCATAGCCCAAATCTCTAAAATTATATCCTTTGCCAACATATTGAATTTTTTCTCCATTTATAACTCCTTGTTTTGTAGAAGAAGCGGGGAAATAATATGTTTGAGGTTCCAAATCAGAGGTTTTTAAAGTCTCTGAAAAATGAATCAAAGATTTTCTGATATTGTTATACTCTGATGAATCTACGGTAACCCCTATTAAGAGATTTTTTCTATCAAATGCCAAGGAGTGCACCTCTTGGAGATTTTTAATCACATTTTCAGGATTAGTATTTAGTTCTTCTTGTATTTGTAATATAAATTGATATTGCTCTAAAGTACCTAGGTTTTCATACCGTGATGCTTGCAAGAAATAACTTTCTAGCTGGCTTTTTGCTATATTTATACCATTACTATTAAGGGCAGTCTCATAATCACCTCTAATTTCTGAAATAACTTCTTTTAATCTTTCTACATTATCCAATTTGCTTTTATTAACTATTTCATCTAGAAGACTTAGTAAAGAACTTACATTACTTGATAATGTATAAGTGGAAATTACCATTTTGGGGTGAATGAGTTTATAGTCTTCGTAATCCGTATATACGGCTGGATAGCAATTGAACTGCCCAACATTAGCCATGATATTCGTAAATAAATCTTGATAAGTATAATTTTCTGTATCTACCATTCCAATTATATTCGGTAACAAAAATAGATAAGAAAGTTTTTCCTGCGAAATTTTTGTAGTATCAAAGTAAAAATTAATATATGCAATTTTATTGGTATACAAAGGATGGTTTAATATAGTGATTTCGTCTAACTTCTCGACATCAGTAGGGAATGGATTTTCTTTAATATCTATATCATCTAAAGATAGGGAAGGAAGTTTAGCTAAATCTTCTTTAGAGTTTGGAGTATTCTTCCATGCCTCTATTTCCTTAGTTTGCTCTACTAAACTAAGTAATTCTTTTTCTGAAAGACTTTCCTTATATTCCTTTAACTTATCTTGAAGCTTAATCTGATTTTGCGTTTCAAGCCCCATTATTGGATTTAGTATAACTAGAGAGCTATGGGGATTATTTATAAGATATTTCTCTATTAATTCCTCAAAGTATCCATTTTCAGCTTTCTTTTTGATGTTACTTAATTCTTTTTCGAAGGTAAGATATAGGGTGGGGTCCATATCATAATTCCAAGCAGTCATTATATTGTCATTGAAGCCAAGACCTCTATCGGCAGAGGATTTAGAAGCTCTCAGATTGATTTCTAGAGAACTTATAACGGAATTAATTAAATTCTTATCAAGTCCCTTCTTTACCAACTGATTCAAATTATTTTCCACGGATTGCTCAAACATTATAGCATTTTCCTTTGAGGCGTTTTCAATAATGATGCTAAAAAAAGGTTGAATTTGAGATGCAGAATACTGTCCATATATGTTAGTTCCTATCCCTTCCTGTTGCAATGCTAATTTTAGGGGCGATGAATTTCCATTAAGCAATAGGCTTGATAAAATAGAAAATCCTAAATATAATTCTTTATCCTTAGTATCACCCACTACATAGTTTAAGCTTAGATAAGATTTGTTTGTGGGATCTGTATTTTCAGGAAGGCTATAAAAAGCCTCTTCATAGACTCTTTCACAAAAAGGTTTTTGCATAGAAATAACAGAATCTATTTCCTTTTTGTTAAATTGATTTAAATATTCTTCATCAATAAATTTTAGGGTATCTAGAAGATTTAAGTTTCCGTATAAATACATAAAGCTATTAGATGGGTGATAATAAGTTTTATGGAAATTAACATATTCTTCATAAGCTAAATTTGGAATTTCACTAGGATCTCCGCTAGAATCATTAGAATAAATGGTGTCTGGATATAGAGACTTCATAATTTGGTTATATAAAACTTTAGATGGATTAGAATAGCTACCTTGCATTTCATTATAGACCACACCATTGTATGTGATTTCATCATTCACACTATTTAAGGAATAGCTCCAACCTTCCTGCATAAAAATCCTTTCATCATGAAGGAAATTAGGGTAGAACACTGCATCTAAATATACATTCATGAGGTTTTTAAAATCTTTTTCGTTTCTACTGGACACTGGATAAGCCGTGCGGTCTGAATGGGTAAGAGCATTTAGGAATGTAGACAAGGAGCGTTTTCCCATTTCTCCAAAAGGGGATTTTATAGGAAAGTTTTTAGAGCCATCCAATACGGAATGTTCGATGATGTGAGGAATTCCTGTACTATTTTCTTGAGGTGTTCTAAAATTAATAGTAAATACTTTATTATCATCATCGTTATTTAAGGAAATTAATTTTGCCCCAGTTTTAGTATGTTCAAAGACCCTTACTATAGAATCAATCTCATCAATTATGCTTTCCTCAAGAAGTCGAAATCCAAAGTAGCTCTTTCCCACAATAAAGCTGTTGTTTGAAGAAGCAAATATAGAAAATGGGGAAAGAAAAGTAAGTATGGACAATACTAATGCAATAGTTTTGCCAAAAACAAGTATTTTTTTTGATGAATTCATTTTTAGCCTCCTAAGTTTAAATATTCATGATTATAAATAAAAATTATAACAATTTATTTACATTTATTCAAGTAAAGATATATTAATCTTAATATATTACAATTATAAAACTTAACCTTGTAAATATCAAAGATATATTTGCTATAATAAACTTTAAAATATAAAATAATCATATAGTATAATTAAAAACCCATGACTTTACATAGGTCTTAATTAGTACTAGAGATTAATAATATAACGGGTGAGATAATGATAAAAAAGAAAATGATTATTCCCATATTCGTATCCCATCAAGGATGCCCTAATGACTGTATATTTTGTAATCAAAAACGAATAACAGGTGTAAAGGATACCTTTGATGAAGCTCAAATTTGTAACCTCATAGAGAGTTATTTAGTAGATTATAATCAAGATAAGATAATTGAAATTGCTTTTTTTGGGGGAAGTTTTACGGGAATTAACCCTATTATTCAAAAAAACTATCTAGAAATAGCTACAAGATATATAACTAAATATAATCTAGAAGGTATTAGAATATCCACAAGACCTGATTATATCAATGAAGAAATATTGGACCTTTTATTAAATTATCCTGTTAAGGCAGTAGAATTAGGAGTCCAATCCCTAGATGAAAAGGTGCTACAATTAAGCCGTAGAAATCATAAAGTAGAAGATGTATATAGGGCTGTTTCTCTCATAAAGAAAGCTCCCATTGAGTTGGGGCTTCAAATGATGCTTGGTCTTCCAGGGGATACCTTAAAAAAGAGTATAATTACAGCTAATCAAATTATATCTATGAATCCCAAAACTACCAGGATATACCCGACAGTTATAATGAAAGATACAGAGCTTGAAACCCTATATTACAAAGGGGAATACACTCCCTTAACCCTAGATGAAGCAATTGACTGGACATGTCAAATACTTCCCTTGTTTTACAATGAAGATATAACTGTACTTAGGGTAGGACTTCAAGCTTCAGAAGAAGTAAACTTGGGCAAGGGGATTGTGGCAGGGCCCTATCATCCTGCCTTTAGACAATTAGTAGAAGAAAAAATGCTCCACGAAGAAATAATCAAAGTATACAAAAACAGTGGGGGGATGCCCCTCATAATATATGCAAACCAGAAAGCATATCAGAGCCTCATAGGACATAAAAGAAAATACAAAAAGATAATACAAAAAAAGGGGATACCCATCGAATTCAAAATAACTGATAAACCAATAACTGATGAACCAGCTTCAATGATTTTTGAAAGCGAGGGGAAAACTCTAAATGATATTTGTATCCCAAAATACTTCAAATAATTTGAAGGAAGTACTTCAAGGTTTAGATAAAGTTATAGAAATAAAATCACTGGATATTGTCTACGAAAGTATAAACCATCACCCTGATATATTCTTATTTTGTAGTAATGAAAAAATCTATATATCAAAAGAACAGCATGAACTCATTAAGGATAAATTAGAAGATACATTAATCCAAATCGAAATTCTAGAAGGGCAATTAGGGTATAGATACCCTCAATCCGTAAGGTTTAATGCAGTAATGATGGGAGAATACTTTATTCATAATTTAAAGCATACCACCCCTCGCATTTTGGAGGATATGAAAAAACTAAATAAAAAACTTATTCATGTTAACCAAGGATATACTAGATGTTGTACTCTCCCCATAGATAGTAAGAGTATTATAACTTCTGATGTAGGTATTGCTAAGGTATGTTCGTCCCAAAAGATAGATGTTTGTTTGATTCAGCCAGGATTTATAATATTACCCGGGCAATCTTCTGGTTTTATCGGAGGATGTGGGGGAAGAATTAAAGATACAATGTATTTTACTGGGGATATCACTAAGCATCCGGATTATAAAAGGGTAAAAGATTTTATAGATAAAAGGGGATTAAAGATAATATATGATAAAACAAGACCTTTGATTGATTTAGGATCCATTTTGACGATAGGGCAGAAAACTACATTTTACATTGAAAAACAGATGAATTAAGTGAACCCCATTTTATTGATTTTGTAAGGGATTAATAGTACAATGTTATCTATATATTTTAAAAAATGAATTTTGTATTGAAGAGGAGAGCAAATATGATATCGAATAAAATGAAAACTCTAGTAGCTAATAGTTCTACCATAAGAGCAATGTTCGAAGAAGGTAAAAGATTAGCAAGTATTCATGGAGAAGAAAATGTATTTGATTTTAGTTTAGGAAACCCTAATGTAGAGCCACCAAAAAATATAAAGGATTCAATTCAAAATATACTCAATAGTGAGGCTCCTAATCTTGTTCATGGGTACATGAATAATTCAGGATATGAAGATGTTAGAACAAAGATTTCTAACTTTATTAATAAAAAACACAATTTAAACTTATCATTAGATAGTATTGTTATGACCTGTGGAGCAGCAGGGGGGCTTAATATTCTACTTAAGACCCTCCTAAATCCAGAGGATGAGGTCATTGTTTTTGCACCTTTTTTTGGGGAATACAGAAATTATGTAAATAATTTTGATGGTAAATTGGTAGTCGTTTCCCCTGATATTGACACCTTCGAACCTAATATCGAAGCCTTAAAAGGAAAAATCACGGAAAAAACTAAGGCAGTAATTATTAACTCCCCTAATAACCCTACAGGGGTAGTATATTCTGACGAGGCAATGAAAAAGTTAGCAGCAACTCTTTTAGAAAAAGAAAAAGAATTAGGAACTAGCATATACCTTATATCTGATGAACCCTATAGGGAAATTGTATATGATGGGGTAGAAGTTCCTTATGTTTTAAAATATTATAAGAATTCTTTTATCGGATATTCCTATAGTAAATCTTTATCCCTTCCAGGGGAAAGAATAGGATACATAGTTTCAAATCCTAAAATGGATGATTATGAAAATATTATGGCGGCCCTTAATGTTGCCAATAGAATTCTTGGATTTGTCAATGCCCCTTCTTTATTTCAAAGAGTTATTGCAGACTGTCTAGAATCTGAAGTGGATATTAATGTCTATAAGAAGAATCGGGATTTATTATACGATTATTTAGTAGATTTAGGTTTCAAATGTATCAAGCCAGAGGGAGCATTTTACTTATTTCCAAGAACTCCTATTGCCGATGATAAAAAGTTTTGTGAAGATGCAAAACAGTTTAATCTCCTACTAGTACCCGGTTCTGCCTTTGGTTGTCCGGGGCATGTAAGACTTGCCTATTGTATTTCTTACGAAAAAATAAAAAATTCTTTACCAGCATTCGGAAAGTTGGCAAAGTTATATAATATGAAGTAAATATTAAAGAAGGAATGTTTAAAAAGTGTGGTAGATTATCTACCACACTTTTTATATAATGAATACAAAGATTTCTTATTAAGCAGGAGGGATACTATGAATGAGACAAGGATTGAGCAGCTACTTAGGGAATTAACTTTAGAGGAAAAGATAGGCATGATACACGGGGAAGGAATCTTTCGCACAAAGGGAGTAGAAAGACTTGGGATTCCACCCCTTAAGATGTCCGATGGACCCATGGGAGTCCGTAATGAATTTGAAGACAATTCTTGGAAACCTATAGGCAATTCTGATGACTATGTCTCCTATCTTCCAAGTAATACAGCCCTTGCCGCTACCTGGAATAGAAAATTGGCATATGAAATTGGACAGGTTTTAGGAGAAGAAGCAAGGGGCCGGGGGAAAGATGTCATCTTAGCACCGGGGATTAATATTTTGAGAACTCCCTTATGCGGCCGTAATTTTGAATATATGAGTGAGGATCCATATCTTATATCGGAAACAGTGGTTCCTCTTATAAAAGGAATAGAAGAAAATGATGTAGCAGCCTGTGTGAAACATTTTGTTGCAAATAATCAAGAAACAAGAAGGTTGGACGTTAATGTAGAAGTTAGTGATAGGGCCTTAAGGGAAATTTATTTCCCAGGATTTAAGGCAGCTGTTAGGAAAGCAAAAACCAAGACCATAATGGGGGCTTATAATAAATTCAGGGGCCAGTATTGCTGCCACAATGATTATCTACTTAATGAAGTTCTCAGGAAAGAATGGGGCTTTGATGGGACCGTTATTTCTGATTGGGGTGGTGTCCATGACACAAGAGAGGCAGCATATAATGGTCTTGACATAGAGATGTCTGTTGAGAATAATTTTGATAATTATTATATGGCAAATCCCTTGCTTCAAGCAGTAAAAAGAGGGGAAGTAGAAGAAACAGTAATAGAGCAAAAAGTAAGAAATATCCTTAGATTGATGGAACGGCTTAATATGCTGGATGGAGAAAGAAAATCGGGAACCTATAATACTCCAGGGCATAGAAAAAAGATATTAGAGGTGGCAAAAGAGTCAATAGTGCTTTTAAAGAATGAGGATGAAATATTGCCCTTAAACCCCAAAAAAATAAAAACCTTAGCTGTTATAGGAGATAATGCCAATAGGATCCATTCAGATGGAGGAGGTAGTGCAGAAATCAAGACTCTATACGAAATTACACCTCTAATGGGCCTTAAAATGAAATTAGGTGGCAATGTGGATGTAAAATTTGCTAGGGGATATTACGTAGATAAAAAAGAAAAGGATGAAGAAATTAATTGGCAAGCCAATAGCTTAGAAGAAAGGATTTCGAAAGAAAAATACCAAGAAGAATTAAGCAAATCTATACTAACAAAGCGTAAGGAACTTCTAGAGGAAGCAGTTGCAATTGCAAAAGGATCCGATGCAGTTGTTCTATTTGGAGGTCTAAACCATGACTTTGATTCCGAAGGAAAGGACAAGGAGGATATGAAACTTCCTTACGGACAAGATGAGCTTATAGAAGCAGTATTAAAAGCAAATAAGAATGCAATAGTTGTAATGGTTGCCGGTTCCCCCGTAGATATGAGTTCTTGGGCAGATAAAGCAAAAAGCATAATATATAGTTGGTATGCCGGTATGGAGGGAGGTATAGCCCTAGCAGAAGTCCTTTTTGGGGAAGTCAATCCATCAGGAAAACTTCCGGAAACACTCCCTAAGAAATTAGAAGATTCTCCCGCCCATCATTTTGGAGAATTCCCTGGGGGAGATAATGTCAAATATAATGAAGATATATTTGTAGGGTATCGATATTTTGAAACTTATAGAATAGAGCCACAATTTTGTTTTGGTCATGGATTATCTTATACTACATTTGAATACAAGGATTTACAGATTTTTGTAGAGGAAAAAGAAAAAGATTTAGAGGTATTCCTAAGTTTAAAAATAAAAAACATAGGTAAGCAGGTAGGGGCTGAAGTTGTGCAAGTATATACCAACGATAAAGAAGCTTCCCTAAAACGTCCTAAAAAAGAGTTAAAAGCATACGAAAAAACAAACCTTAATCCAGAAGAGGAAAAAGAAATTAGATTTAGATTAGATAAGACTGCTTTTGGGTATTATGATGAAAATAAGAAAAGTTTTTATGTTGAACCTGGGGAATTTTCTATTTTGGTAGGAAGTTCTGTAAAGGATATAAGATTAAAAAAAGAAATCGTACTATCTAGAGAGTATAGGTATTTATAATTTAAATTAGTTATTGGCATTCATATTACATTAAAGCGTATTATAGCCCTATGAGGAGGAGCAAAGATGGAATACACAAGAAAACCTGCAATAACTGATGAAGCTGCTTCATCAGTTATTGCAGGTTTTGTGGAAGAACTAGCATTTACTGATGTAACCCCAAATGTATACAATCAATATTCCTATCAATATCAGGAAAACTCTATAAGAAGAGATAACCTTTTGATTTATCTAAATCAAATGTATGAGTTAAAACCTAAAGTTATATTGGTAGGAGAGGCGCCGGGATACAGGGGATGTCGACTTACAGGGGTTCCCTTTACTAGTGAACATTTGCTTATGAACAATATGGAGGGATTAGGGCTGTTTGGGAAGGAAAAGGGATATAGGTTGGCATCAAATAAAGAAAAGCTACTCAAAGAGGCCACAGCTACCATCATATGGGAGACCCTTATAAAACATGATGCAGTAGCCCTTGGATGGAATGCATTTCCTTTTCATCCCCACAAAAAAGACAACGAAAAAAGCAATAGAGCTCCCTTAAAGCAGGAACTTTTAATAGGGCAGAAGCCCCTCCTTCGAATAATAAAAATGTTTCATATTAAAAAGGTTATTGCAGTAGGCAATAAGGCTTATGAAACTCTTAATAAGTTAGGTATTAGCTGCAATAAGGTAAGACACCCATCTCAAGGCGGAAAAAATGAATTTGTTATGGGTATAAGGGAGATATTTCACGGTCATTAATATTAAGTTTTTGAACTAATTTAAGCCATAGCTTTAGAAGACGGACAAATAAAATGTGGACAGACAGGAATAAATCACTCCCCTTAATTACATTTTATGTAAAAGATGTACTTGTTTTTCTTGCAATGTCTATCCATAACGTGATAAAATTATAAGAAAAATATTTTAAGGGGAGATGAGAATGAAAAAGCAAGATTTTTCAAATGTAGAAAGAGAACCTATTCTAAACAGGTTAAGTAATAAAGTGAGAGAAAGTAGCTATATCAACCCAGAACTATATACTAAATACGAGGTGAAAAGAGGCTTAAGGGATATCAGTGGAAAAGGCGTCCTTGCAGGATTAACTGAAATAGGTGAGGTTCACGCTTATCATCTTAGTGAAAATGAATTGGTTCCTGTTCCAGGACAGCTAATTTATCGCGGAATAGATATATATGATATTACAAAGAATTTTTTAGAAGAAGGTAGATTTGGATTCGAAGAAATTGCATATGTACTCATTTGTGGAGATTTACCTACGGAAACTGAATTCAAGGAGTTTAAGGCTCTTATAACTAATGCTTTAAAAATGCAAGAGGATTTCGTCAGTGACACTATTTTGCAAATCCCAAGCAAAGACATTATGAATGTACTGGCAAGGGGAGTCCTTAGTTTATATGGTTTTGATGAAAACCCAGATGATATTTCCATAGAAAATGTATTAAGACAATGTATTGAACTAATTGCAAGAATTCCTTTAATTGCTGTATACGGATATCAATCATATGTTCATAGATATTTGCAAAAGAGTCTAGTATTGCATAGTCCTCAGCCCGAATTAAGCATTGCGGAAAATATTCTTCATATGCTTCGACCCAATTCAAAATATACCAAATTAGAAGCTACCATATTGGATTTATCCCTAGTACTTCATGCGGAACATGGGGGAGGGAACAACTCTTCATTTACTACCCATGTGGTGACATCAACAGGTACGGACACTTATTCCGCTATTGCTGCCGCTATTGGAGCTTTAAAGGGACCAAGGCACGGGGGAGCAAATATTAAGGTAAAACATATGTTCCAAGATATTAAGGCGAATATCAAAGATTGGAATGATGAAGAGGAAATTAAAAATTACCTTATCAAGTTATTAAGAAAAGAAGCCTTTGATAAATCTGGCTTAATTTATGGTATGGGTCATGCAGTGTATTCTATTTCTGACCCTAGAGCCGAAATATTAAGGGGATATGCGAAAGAGTTAGCAAAGCAAAATGGATACGAGGAGATATTTAATTTATATAGAACAGTAGAAAAAATAGCTCCACAAGCAATAGCTTCAGAGCGAAAAATGTATAAGGGAGTATGTGCAAATGTAGATTTCTACTCAGGGTTGGTTTATGATATGTTAGGAATCCCTGAAGAACTGTACACACCGATTTTTGCAATCTCCAGGATAGCTGGTTGGGGTGCTCATCGAATAGAGGAATTGGTTAACTCAGGTAAGGTTATCCGCCCAGCATATAAGAGTGTAGCCCATAGACGGGAATATGTATCAATGCAGAATAGGTAGAACTAATGGGGGTTCATCTTTCCACGATTAGAAAGGTACAAAAGGGTGGCTTATGGTTACTTTACTTTTAATTGTAATTTATTTAGCTTTTATTAGTTTAGGACTTCCGGATTCATTATTAGGTTCAGCATGGCCGGCGATGCATATGGAGTTAGGGGTATCTTCTTCCTCAGCTGGTATTGTTACGATGGTAATTGCTGGATGTACAATTATCTCAAGTTTAGTAAGTGATAGATTAATACACAAATTTGGAACATCGATTGTTACATTAGTTAGTGTTGGGATAACGGCATTTGCATTAATGGGATTTGGTTTTTCAAGTGAGTACTGGATGCTCATTATTTTAGCTATTCCTTTAGGGTTAGGTGCTGGCTCAGTAGATGCAGCCCTAAACAACTATGTGGCCATTCATTTTAATGCAAAACATATGAATTGGCTACATTGTTGCTGGGGGTTAGGAGCGACCCTAGGCCCTATCATCGTATCTAGCTATTTGGCGCAGCCAGGGGGCTGGCATACTGGATATAAGGTTATATCCGTGATACAGTTAGGGCTTACAATCATTTTACTTCTAAGTTTGCCAATATGGAAGAAGGTTCATCCCAATGTAGATATTAAGACAGAAAATACTAAGGAAATTTCAAGTACAAAAAATGTTTTTAGGATGTCAGGGGTAAAACTAACGCTTTTTGTCTTGTTTTTTTATTGTGCTGCAGAAATGACTGCAGGACTTTGGGGCAGCACATACTTGGTAACGGTTAGAGGATTTGCAGTGGATATGGGTGCAAGGGCCATATCATTTTATTATGGAGGAATTACAGCGGGTAGGATGATTGCAGGGTTTTTGAGTGTAAAGATGAGCAATAAAAGCTTGGTAAGGTTGGGGCAGGGCGTATCCTTACTAGGAAGCATACTTGTTTTACTGCCCCTAGGGAATATACTTCCTGTAGTAGGCCTACTGCTTGTAGGTTTAGGTTTTGCCCCGATTTACCCTGCTATGATCCACGAAACGCCCAAACGATTTGGGGTTAGTAATTCGCAAAAGATTATTGGATATCAAATGGCATCTGCATATATAGGAATTACATTTATGCCTATGCTCCTTGGACAAGTTTCAAGATTTACAGGGATAATAATTTTTCCACCGGTCCTAATAGGTTTTATCTTATGCATGGTGGTTACCTCAGAAGGCGTGTTAAGGATTATTAATTCATCTATGTAAAATAAAAGCATCATATATGATGCTTTTATTTATTTTTCTAGGAAGTTTCTTCATTCACTTGAACTAAGAAATAATAACTTTTGTATGGTTTTTTAACATTATCTATTGTGTGATATTTTGATAAATAGACTAAGTTCTCAATAATATGTGCATTATATAATTAATTTATGGTATAATATTATCAAATAATAATACTACTGTTTACGGGAGGAATCCATGCGAGTAGAATCTAATATAGAGCAATGGAAAGAATTATATAATATAGCAATGGAAATCGGAAAGCTAAAACCATGGGATTATTTTTGGGATGTAGAGTTAATTACCATAATGCTACCAGGTAGGGAAGAACCCTGTTTTTGCAGTATCTTAGGGCGGGAAAGAGAACGCTATGGGATTAATGTTTTTATAGGTTTTAAGGGATTAAGGGATTATCTTGATATTGTTGAAAGTGGGGAAGGCGGTATTCCGCCAGAATACGTCATGTTTGAACAATCCAATATTTCTTGCTTTTGGGGAAGCAGGGAAGATGTACCTAATAAACAAAAGAAGATAATCAAGGAACTAGGATTAAAATTCAGGGGTAAAAATCAGTGGCTTTATTTTGAATCATACAAAAAGGGTTATATGCCCTATATATTAGATGAAGAAGAAGTATTGTTTTTAACAGAACTTTTTCATCAGCTTTACATGGCATTGGGAGGTTATACCAATAATGAAATTAAAGTTAATTTTGGAGCAGGACAGACATTGCTACATGAGTATGACGAAGAGAAGAAGGAATGGGTAGATATGAGTGCTCCTCTTCCTATTGTAGAAAAACAATATCCTCTATTGATTCTCGAAGATGAACTTTTAAGGGCTAAAATGAAGAAACAGGCTAAGATAAATATATTATTAGAATTAGATATGGTATATATGAATGCGTATGTTAGGGATGGTAAATATGATAGACCAATTAATCCCAAACTGCTCCTTCTAGTAGACCATTCAAATGGTGTCGTAGTAGGACAGAGCATGCTTACACCAGAACATGACGAGGCTAATGAAATTTTTAATATCTTTATTGATTTTGTTATGAGATACGGCCGAATGACAAGAATTATCATTCGTAATCCTTATATTGCAAGTGTGCTTAAGGATACTTGCGATTATTGTGATATATCTTTAGGAACAGCCAATCAATTGCCGGCAGTTGATACTTTTATAAATGAACTAATGGAAGTTTAATTTTCATACCTTACGAAATAAGATGATTGTAAGAAAATAGGAAATCAAAAATATTACTTACTAAGTATTCCCCTAATTCTGACGATATAGATATAAGTGCTAATATATCAAAGGCAGGTGGAATTATGTATATTAATTGTGTGGCAGAGCTTAGAATAATCAATCATTTAAATACCCTTGGAAGACAACAAGAGGTACTTTCATACCGTTTGGCCACTGGTCAAAGAATTAATTCAGCTGCCGATGACCCTGCAGGTTTTGCTATCTCCGAAAAAATGAGAGCGCAAATTAGAGGTGTGAGGCAGGCCCAAAGAAATACATTAGATGGTATATCCTTAATCCAAACAGCAGAAGGAGCGATGAATGAAGTTCATTCTATACTCCAAAGAATGAGGGAGTTAGCAGTACAATCTGCTAATGGTACGAATACAGACAAGGACAGAGGATATTTAGATGAAGAGTTTCAACAATTAAAAGAAGCTATATATCAGATTGCAAAAGACACAGAGTTTAATACCCAACCTCTCTTAGATGGTTCAAAAAAGGACAAAGGAATTACCCTTCAAGTAGGGCCCAATGCGGGAAATACTATGGAATTTACCATTGGGGATATGACCGATATCGGCATTAAAGATTTAAGAATTGACAATGAAGAAGATGCCAAAATGGCTATAGGTGCCTTAGATAGTTCTGTAGATAGAGTTTCTTCGGAAAGAGCAAGACTAGGAGCAATGCAAAACCGATTAGGGCATACCCTAAACAATTTAGCAAATTATGAAGAAAACCTAACAGCAGCAGAAAGTCGTATAAGAGATGCAGATATGGCAGAAACTATGATGGAGTACGTCAAAAATCAAATTGCAATGATGGTAGCGCAAGCAGTCTTAGCCCAATCGATGAGAATGAAAAGACAAAACTTATTAATACTTTTATCCAGTCTAGAAGATACAAAAAAACTATGGCAGAAATATTGAAACACTTTACAAATACCAATCATAAGGTTATACTAATATAGTAAGAAATTTTACAAAACTTAATAAATTGCTAGGGGTGCCCTTGAATGGCTGAGAAGGAGAAATCCTAACCCTTTAACCTGATGTGGTTAGTACCACCGTAGGGAAGCATATGGGAACTTTATACATTATTAAGCTTACCTTCGGGTAGGCTTTTTTGTGTTAAAATCCCCTAGCCTTAGGAGGTGAATCCATGGAAATTAGTTTAAACGGAAAGAAAGAAATTCTAGAAAATAAAATGACTTTAACGGAGTTGATTTTATCCAAGGGCTTAAACCCAGACACCATCGTAGTTGAACATAATTCGAATCTTATTAAAAAAGAAGAGTGGAGCAGTGTTTCATTAAAAGAAAATGATATCTTAGAGGTATTAAGATTTGTAGGAGGGGGATAAAATGAGTGATTCATTGGTAATAGGGGGAGTTAAGTTGCAAAGCCGTTTATTTATCGGAACTGGTAAATATCCCGATGATAAAATGATACCTAGAATTTTGGAAAGAGGTGGAGCACAGGTTATAACAGTTGCCTTAAGGCGAATGGATTTTGATAAAGTTTCAGAAAATATCTTGAACTATATACCAAAAAATATTCAGTTATTACCTAATACTTCAGGAGCTAGAAATGCAAATGAAGCAATAAGAATTGCAAGATTAGCCAGGGCTTCGGGATGTAGTAATTGGATTAAGATAGAGGTAATTTCTGATAATAAGTATCTACTCCCTGATGGATATGAAACCATAAGAGCTACAGAGGTACTAGCTAAGGAAGGATTTGTAGTGCTTCCTTATATAAGCCCTGATTTAATGATAGCCAAAAATTTAGTAGATGTAGGGGCTGCTGCTGTTATGCCTCTTGGGGCTCCTATAGGGACTAATAAGGGACTTAAGACAAAAGAACTAATTCGCATTCTTATTGAGGAAATTTCTTTACCTGTAATTGTAGATGCAGGTATAGGCAAACCCTCGGATGCTTGTGAGGCCATGGAGATGGGGGCGGCAGCTTGTCTTTTGAATACTGCTATCGCCAGTGCCAATAATCCTATCCTTATGGCAGAGGCTTTTGGATTGGGTATAAAGGCAGGAAGAAAGGCATATCTTGCAGGATTAGGAGGCATATCTTGTCATGCTAATGCATCTTCTCCATTAACAGGATTTTTAGAAGCTTCTAACTATAAAGTTTAAAAAGAAGGTAATTTAATGAGTTTTTATAATGAATATTTAAAGTATAAGGATTTTGATTTTTATAGGTTTTTTAAAAAAGTTACAGATAAGCAAATTATAAAAAGTATTAATAAAAGCACACTGGATATAGAAGACTTTTTAATATTACTATCACCCCAAGCCTCTTTTTACCTAGAGGAAATGGCACAAAAAGCCCATAGACTTACAGTACAGCATTTTGGGAAAACTATATTACTTTATACTCCTTTATATCTTTCTAATTATTGTACTAATCAATGTGTTTATTGTAGTTTCAACTGCAAAAATTCCATCCAAAGAAAACAATTAACCCTAGAAGAAGTAGAGGATGAGGCTAGAACAATATCTTCTACGGGACTTAAACATATCATAATCCTTACAGGGGATGCTAGAGGGATTGCAACCGTAGAATATATTAGTAAATGCACAAAAATCCTTAGAAAATATTTTCCTTCTATAGCTATAGAAGTTTATACCATGTCCAAGGAGGAATATGAAATCCTAATAGATGCAGGGGTTGACCTTTTAACGGTTTATCAAGAAACATACAATGAAAAACTATATGATAGGCTTCACAAAAAAGGACCTAAGAAAGATTATAAATATCGCCTAGATGCCCCAGAAAGGGCTTGTAAGGCAAATATTAGGGCTGTAAATATTGGGGCATTATTAGGCCTTGATAAGGAATGGATAAGGGATGCATTTTTAACAGGGTTTCATGCTTTGTATTTACAAAATCTATACTTAGATGTGGAGATTAGTGTCTCTCTTCCTAGGATTAGGCCCCATGTAGGAAGTTATAAACCGGGCTCAATAGTAAGGGATAGGGATATGGTGCAGATTATGACAGCCTTAAGACTTTTTATGCCCAGGGTTGGTATTACTATTTCTACTAGAGAAAATGCTGATTTTAGAAATAATATTATCCAACTTGGAGTAACTAAGATGTCTGCTGGTTCCATTACAGCGGTGGGAGGTCATTATCACAAAGATGAAAACACAAGTCAGTTTGAAATATCCGATGAAAGAGATGTAGGAGAAATGAAAGAAGCCATTTACAAATTAGGATATCAGCCGGTATTTAAAGATTGGCATTTTATATAAAGAGGTGATTATGAATTATTTTGAAAAAGCATTACTAGATTATATTGGAAAAGTAAATTTAATAAAGATTCAAGAGGTTAAGATAGGTATTGCTGGTGCTGGGGGACTGGGTTCAAATTGTGCCTTTAATTTAGTTAGATGCGGATTTAAATATTTTAAGATAATAGACTTTGACAAGGTAGAGTTTTCCAACTTAAATAGACAGTTTTTCTTTTATCATCAAATAGGACTACCTAAGGTAGCTATCTTAAAGGAAAATTTATTAAATATTAATCCTGATATAGAAGTTGAGACCATAGACCTAAAACTAGAAAAAGATAATATTTCCTTGGGATTCTCTGATTGCGATATTATTGTAGAGGCCTTTGATAAGGCAATTTATAAAAAAATTATCGTAGAAGCCTATATGAATTCAGGAAAATTTTTAGTATCTGCCTCGGGATTAGGTGGTTGGGGTAAAAGTGATGATATAAAAGTTCATAAGATAAAGGAGAAATTCTATATCGTAGGAGATTTAGTAACGGAAACAGGAGAAAAATCCCCTCCAATTTCTCCTAGGGTAAATATTACAGCGGCAAAACAAGCAGATATTATTTTAGAATATGTTCTTAGAAAGGGGGAAATTCTTGAATAAAATTTATCGAATAATAGATGCAAATCTAAATCGCACATCAGAAGGACTTAGGGTTTTAGAAGATTTATCAAGATTTTACTATGAAGAATCCATTTTGACAGAGCAAATTAAAAATATTCGTCATAAAATTAGAAAATCCATAGGAATTATGGATAAAGTTATGATTAATTACAGGGATTCTGAAAATGACTTGGGACTTACAATATCTAAAAAAAGTAAATTTGATAATAAAATTAATATAAGGCAGTTAGTAACAGGAAATTTTAAACGGGTAGAAGAAGGCTTAAGAGTAATAGAAGAAAATCTAAAAATAATAGGACAATATGAGACATCAAAAAAATATGAAGGATATAGATACGAAATCTATGCCTTAGAGAAAAACTACAATAATATTTTTTCAAGATTTATAAAAAAAGGGGCTTTAAATACAGATATATACTGTATTACGGCAGAGGAACATTCGAAAGGACAAAGCAATATTACTGTGGTAAAAGAAATGATAGAAGCAGGAATTAAAGTTATACAATATAGGGAAAAAGATAAAACAAATCTAGAAAAATATAAAGAATGTAAGATAATAAGAAAATTAACCAAGGACTTTGATGTTACTTTTATTGTTAACGATGACATAGATATAGCTCTTGCTGTGGGAGCCGATGGTTTACATATTGGTCAAGATGATGTGCCCATAGAAAAGGCGCGAAAACTAGTGGGAGATGAAATGATAATTGGTTTATCAACCCATTCCCCAGAACAGGCAAGGGATGCTGTTCTTAGGGGTGCCGATTACATAGGAGTTGGCCCCATATATAGGACTTTTACCAAAAAAGATGTATGTAATCCCGTAGGACTTACATATTTACAATATATAGTAGAAAATATAAGCATTCCCCATGTAGCTATTGGAGGAATAAAGGAAAATAATATAGAAGAAGTAGTCAAAAGTGGTGCTAAATGCATCTCATTAGTTACTGAAATCGTAGGGGCTGATAATATCAAAGAAAAGATTAAGAACATAAGAACTATCATTAAGGATAGTAAAAACGAAGGGGAGAAAAATAATGAGTGCGAATTATACAACTCAAATGGATGCTGCTAAAAAGGGAATTATTACTAAAGAAATGGAGGAAGTAGCAAAAAAAGAACAATTAGAAGTAGCAAAAATAAGAGAATTACTTGCTGATGGTAAAATAGTTATTCCGGCTAATAAAAATCATATATCCCTTAATCCAGAAGGAATAGGACAAGGATTAAGAACCAAGATTAATGTAAATCTAGGAATTTCTAAAGATTGCTACAACATAGACCTAGAAATAGAAAAAGTAAGATATGCCCTAGATTTAAAGGCTGAATCCATTATGGACTTAAGCTCCTATGGAAAAACAAAGGAATTTCGTCAAAAGCTTATAGAACTTTCTCGGGCTATGGTAGGAACGGTACCTATATATGATGCTGTAGGATTTTATGAAAAGGAATTGAAAGATATAACCGAAGATGAATTTTTCGATGTAGTAGAAGAACATGCTAAGGATGGTGTGGATTTTATGACTATCCATGCGGGAATAAATAAGGCTACCGCCAATAGATTAAAGAAAAACAAGAGACTTACTAATATAGTATCAAGGGGGGTTCCTTAATGTTTGCTTGGATGGAACTGAACAATAAAGAAAACCCTTTTTATGAACACTATGATAGACTTCTTGAAATATGTGAAAAATATGATGTTACTCTAAGTCTAGGAGATGCCTTAAGACCGGGAAGTATTCACGATTCTACCGATGCCTCCCAAATAGAAGAACTAATTGTATTAGGGGAACTAACAAAAAGGGCTTGGGCAAAAAATGTACAGGTAATAATAGAAGGACCAGGGCATATGCCCATAAATGAAATAGCGGGAAATATGATGATAGGAAAAAAATTATGCCATGGGGCTCCTTTCTATGTTTTAGGTCCCATAGTAACTGATGTAGCCCCGGGATATGACCATATTACCAGCGCTATAGGGGGAGCCATAGCAGCCTCTACCGGAGCAGACTTTCTTTGCTATGTAACCCCAGCAGAACATCTTAGACTACCTACCTTAGAAGATATGAAAGAGGGCATTATAGCCACAAGAATAGCTGCCCATGCAGCAGATATTGCCAAAGGCGTAAAGGGAGCAAAAAACTGGGATAATCAGATGAGTGAAGCTAGGGCAGATCTTAACTGGGAAAGGATGTTTAATCTGGCTATAGATTCCGCAAAGGCTATAGAATATCGGAAAGAATCCACCCCAGAACACGAAGATTCTTGTACAATGTGTGGAAAAATGTGTTCTATGAGAAATATGAAAAAGATTCTAAACGGGGAAGACATAAGATTAAATAACTAACTGCTTAACTAATGAACCAGCTTTAACTGATGAACTAGCTTCATCAGTTATTTTTGCTTATTTAAGAATTAAATGTAAAAATAATTTCTATTATTGTATAATAAATTATAACATTAGTTCATAGGAGGATAATTGTGAAGACAACAACTAAGACTTTTCTACAATCAAAGCTAGAGAATAAGAAACTTTCTATGTTAACAGCGTATGACTATACAACTGCAAAACTAATCGATGGGGCAGGGGTAGATGCTATATTAGTCGGGGATTCCTTAGGAATGGTTATGCTTGGATATGAAAATACTCTATCTGTTACCCTAGAAGATATGATTTATCATACAAAGGCTGTAAAAAGAGGGGTTGAACGGGCTCTAATTGTGGCCGATATGCCCTTTATGTCTTATCACATTAGCGTAGGGGAGAGTATTAAAAATGCAGGAAGGCTTCTTAAAGAAGGAGGAGCGGAAGCAGTTAAAATAGAAGGGGGCAAGGATTTTATACCTCAGATTGAGGGGATTATTAAGGCAGGTATTCCTGTTATGGGACATCTAGGCTTGACCCCACAGTCCATACATAAACTTGGGGGGTATAAAGTACAAGGTAAGAGAATTGAAGGAGCGAAAAGGCTCTTGGAAGATGCTTATGCCTTGCAGGAATCAGGTGTATTTTCTATTGTACTAGAATGTGTGCCTCATATTCTTTCAGAACATATAGCCAAGAACCTTGATATTCCTGTTATCGGGATCGGAGCAGGAGGTGGGGTAGACGGTCAGGTTTTAGTATATGCCGATGTGTTTGGTATGTATGAAAATGTGAGGCCTAAATTTGTAAAACAATATGTAGATATAGGTGCAAAGATGAAAGAAACAGTAAAAAAGTATATAGAAGAAGTTCAACTAGGAACCTTTCCAGAAGAAGTACATAGCTATAAGATGGATGAAGGTATTCTAGAAGAACTTATTAGGGAATATATTAAATAAATTTGCGAGGTAATGATATGAAAGAAATAAAAACGATTTCTGCAATAAAAGAAGAAGTAAAGGAAATAAAAGATAAAGGGAAAACCATAGGTTTTGTCCCAACCATGGGTTTTTTACATGAAGGCCATAGGTCTTTGATAAAAAAAGCAAAAGAAAGCTGTGAATATGTCGTAGTAAGTATTTTTGTTAATCCAACACAATTTGGCCCTCAAGAAGACTACGAAATTTATCCTAGGGATTTGGACAGGGATTTAAAAATTTGCGAAGAGGATGGGGTTGATTTAGTATTTACTCCTCTTGTAAAAGAAATGTATCCCAAGGGATATAACACATTTTTAAACATAGAGAAAATTACAGATGTATTATGTGGAGCTAAAAGGCCAGGGCATTTTAGGGGGGTAGCCACTGTGGTAGCCAAATTTCTTAATATTGTTAAACCTAATGTAGCATTCTTTGGAGAAAAGGATTATCAGCAGCTCATTGTGATAAAAAGAATGGTAGAAGATTTGAATATGGATATAGATATTATCGGCTGTCCCATCATAAGAGAAGATGACGGTCTAGCAAAAAGCTCACGAAATAAATATTTAGATGAAGAGCAAAGAAAAGCAGCAACGATACTCTATGATACTCTACAAAAAGGGGAAAAACTAATAAGAGATAATATATATTCCATTCCTGATATAAAAGAAAGTCTAAAAAAACATATGGCAACTAAGTCAATATTGGAAATAGATTATGTAGAAATTTTAAATGCTAATACCCTAGAACCCCCCAAGTCTTTAGATGAAAAATTAGTTATTGCCTTAGCTGCAAAGATAGGGGAAACTAGATTGATTGATAATTGTATCATAGGAGGGTGAATATGTTTTTACATTTTATGAGATCAAAAATACATAGAGCAAAAGTAACAGAAGCAAATCTAAATTATGTAGGAAGCATTACAATTGATGAAACCTTAATGAAAGCAGCGGCTATTTTTGAAGGAGAAAAGGTACAGGTAGTAAATAATAACAACGGAGAAAGACTAGAAACTTATGTAATAAAAGGTAAAAGAGACAGTGGTATTATATGCTTAAATGGGGCAGCGGCGAGAAAGGCGCAGGTAGGAGATGAAATTATTATAATTTCTTACTGTATTCTTACGGAAGAGGAGATTACATCCCATAAACCTAAGACCATATTTGTAGATAAAGATAATAAGATAATAAATAACTGATGAACCAGGTTCATCAGTTATTTGATTTTATTTCGTCTATCATTTTCATTGTTCCATTCAGGCCACCGGAGCCTACATACCAAATATGGGCATTGAGGTATATGATGTTATTATTTTGATAAGCCTTGGTTTGTTTTATGATTTCATTATCAAAGATTTGTTTTGCCAAGGAGCTTCCACCGGTTACAGCAGCTCTATCGATAATAAATAAATAATCAGGATTTTTCTCTAGAATATATTCGAAGGTAACACTTTGGCCGTGGTTACTTGCTTCTATTTGAGCATCCACTGGGGTAAAGCCAAAGTCACCATGGATGATGCCAAATCGTGAGTCTTGCCCGTAGGCACTGATAGCTCCATCATTAGCCAAAAGGATTAATGCATTTTTTCCATCTTTTTTTACTTCTTTACTTAAGTCTTCTATAGCTTTATTGATATTTGCCAATTCTGTTTCTACGAATTCTTTTTTGTCGAAGATTTCTCCTAAGGTTTTGATGTTTTTTGTAACTGACTCCATATACTTTGAGCCATCTAATTCAAAATATATGGTGGGTGCTATTTTTGAGAGTTCTTCATAGGCCTCTTGTTGTCTTCCAGAAATAAAGATTACATCGGGATTAAGTTCGAATATTTTTTCGAAATTAGGCTCTTTTAATGTCCCTACGTCTATATATTTACTTTCATTAAACTTATCTAGGAATGCAGGAAGGCTAGCTTTGGGGAGCCCTGTTACCTCAACTTCCATTTTATCTAGGGAATCTAATATACCATAATCAAATACAACTACGGTTTCTGGGTTTTTATTTACTGTGGTTTCTCCTAGTAAGTGGCTAATGGTTATGGTTTCACCCATTGTTGTATTGACTGTTTTAGTATTAGAGCTGCAGGCAGTAAAGACTAGTGCTATAGTTAATAAGGATAGTAAAGTAAATAAACTTTTAGTTTTTTTCATTTTTATCACCTCTAGTAATTTTATTTAGTAATAAATGCATATTTTACTGTTTTCTATATCTTGGATATTGAATTCCATATCATAGATATCTTCAAGAACTTTCTTGTCTATTATTTCGTTAACGCCCCCTTCCTTTGCTATTTGGCCATTACTTAAGGCCACTATATAATCAGAATAACAAGAGGCAAAGTTGATATCGTGGATAACAATTACAACAGTTTTATTAAGTTCACTAGATAACTGTTTTAGTATCCTCATAATATCTACTGAATGCTTCATATCTAGATTGTTAAGGGGTTCATCCAAAAGGATATATTCTGTATCTTGAGCTATAACCATGGCAATATATGCCCTTTGTCTTTGTCCTCCACTTAATTCATCTAGATACTTATCTTGTATGTCATAAAGCTTCATATAGCTTATGGCTTCATCTATATATTTCCAGTCTTTCTTAGTGAGCCTTCCTTGAGAGTATGGAAAACGCCCAAAGCTTACAAGTTCTCTGATGGTAAGTCTTATATTGATATGATTAGTCTGTTTTAAAATAGATATTTTTTTCGCCAACTCATTGCTATCCCATTGACTGATTTCCTTACCATCAATAAGGATTTCTCCTCCATCTTTATCAAGAATTCTGCTCATCATAGATAAAAGGGTACTTTTACCAGCTCCATTGGGACCAATGAATGAAGTTATTTCACCTTTTTTTATCTTTACACTTACATTATCTACAACACTTTTATTGCCGTATTTTTTTAGGGCATTTTTTACTTCTATCATATTTTTTCCTCCTTTAAAAGCAGATATATAAAGTAGATTCCACCTATAAAATTAATAATTACACTTATGGGGGTGCTAAAATTTATTATTCTTTCGGCAATAAGCTGTCCACCTACGAGAAAGGAAGAACCAAGAAGCATTGAACCTATAATCAGATATTTATGCTTATAGGTTTTGATAAACTCTCTAGAAAGGTTAACCACTAATAATCCCAAAAAGGTAATAGGACCAACTAGGGCAGTGGATACAGAAACCAAAATAGAAATAACTATAAGCATTTTTTTAACGACTTTATCATAATCAATACCTAGATTAATAGCATTTTCTCTCCCTAGTGATAAAACATCTAAACTACTTAAATACTTATAAGTGTAACCCACAGATAAAAACGATATAAGAAGGGCTAACCATAGGATTTTTGTATTTACATTATTAAAACTAGCAAACATTTTATTTTGTACAATCAAAAACTCATTAGGGTCTATTAATACCTGCATAAAGGAAGATATGCTTTGAAAAAATGTCCCAAAAACTAAACCGAGAAGTAAAAGAAAAAAGATGTTATTCCCTTGCTTTTTAAAAAGAAGCTTAAATATTACCAAGGAAAATAAAGCCATGAGCCCTATGGATAAGATAAAGTTAAAGCTGCCACTACTTGTAGCCAAAAAGCTAGAACCAAATATAAAGACAATAAAGGTTTGTATAAATAGATATAAGGAATCCAGTCCCAGTACACTGGGGGTTAATATACGATTGTTGGTTATGGTCTGGAATATAGTAGAAGAAAACCCTATGGCAGATCCTGTTAATATGATTGCAGTTATTTTGGCTATACGAAGGGGGAGAGCATAACCTAGGTTTCTATCATTTAATCCCATAAAAATAAATAAAGAGAATAGGATTATCAAAATAACCCCAAGGAAGTATATTTTCTTTTTTTCTTTCATTATGAATTCCTCCTAAGAATCAAGTAAAGGAAAATAAAGCTTCCCAAAACTCCCACAGTAAGGCCTATGGATATTTCATAAGGGTATATTATTATCCGTCCTAAGATATCACATAATAAGAGAAAGAGTGCCCCTAATAGGGCCGTTGGAAAAATGCTTTTTTTCAAATTATCCCCTTGATACATGGTAACTATATTGGGGATTATAAGGCCTAAGAAGGGTATTCTACCTACGGTGATAACAACTACGGAAGATATTAAGGCAACGATGGATATTCCTATCCCCACAACCCTATTGTAATTAAGTCCTAGATTTTTTGAAAAATCTTCCCCCATACCAGCTAAGGTAAATTGATTCGCATATAAAAATGCAATAACCAAAAGGGGAATACTAATATATAAAAGCTCATACCTACCTTTTATGACCATGGAGAAATTTCCTTGCATCCATGAGGAAATATTTTGGACCAAATCATATTTATAGGCAAAAAAAGTAGTTATGGAGTCGATTACGCTCCCGACCATCATCCCTAAAAGAGGTACAATTATCGCATTTTTATACTTAATCTTTTTCAAAATCCCTAAAAATAAAAAGCTTCCCCCAAGGGCAAAAGTGAAAGAAATGAGCATTTTTATTAGGGAACCCGCTGATGAAAACAATATTAAGGAAATCAAAATCCCTAATTTAGCCGAATCTATAGTTGCAGCAGTCGTGGGGGATACAAATTTATTTTGTGTTATTTGCTGCATTATAAGACCACTTATGCTCATTCCCATTCCTGCTGCTATGATACTTACAAGCCTTGGGAGCCTACTTAATAATAATATTTGGATCTTATCTTCATTTAAATTTAAAATATCTAAGGGAGATATTTCTTTAACACCGATAAATATTGAGGTAAAGGATAAAATAATTAGGATCGATATTAGATATCTTTTTTTCATAATGCCTCCTACGGGGGGTTCTAATTGACATATGTTAGCAAGTTTTATATAATGATAGTGATTATGACATTCATTTTCAATAAACAATAGTTTACCACTAAAACTAATATCAATCTTAAATATATTTAGTTTTTTATAACTAAATTTAGATACTTTATAAAAAATAGAAAAACATACCTGTTTTTTAAGGGGAGATATCGATGGATATAAAAAGGACCGTTGGCAAGAAAGTCTATAGTTTTCATGTAAGAAAGGCAATAACATATATTAAGGAGCATTATGAAAAACCCCTCAATCTTGAGGGAATGGCGGAATACCTGGGCTTGAATAAATGCTATTTTTGCAATTTGTTTAAAAAGGAAGTAGGAAAAACCTACTCCCACTTTGTTAATGAAATAAGAATTAAAAAGAGCAAGGATTTATTAGTAAATACAAATCTATCAATGTTAGAAATTGCACTATCAGTGGGATATAATAATCAAAATTACTACAACATGGCATTTAAGAAGATTGTTGGGGTAACACCACTAAAATATAGGAGATTTAATAAATAGCTGATGGAGTATAATCACTTAGAATTTGTTTTTTGGATGATTTGCGGTATAATTGAATCATCTATTTTGGCAAAAAAATAAGCAACCAAATATTTTGGTTACTTATTTATGATATTCTCGATTTTAGAAAATCATCTGCTTCTTCAGTGGAAATATCTTTAATAACTGATATTTCTTCTAAAACCATTTTCTTTGCAGTTGCTAATATCTGTGTTTCATTGGAGTTAAGTTTTTTTATGTTTCCTGCATGGGTTAAGTCACGGACTAATTCGATAGATTCTTTTAAGGAGCCTGATTTGATTTTTTTCATATTTAATGCATACTTTTCCTTCTGCGAAAGTTCCTCAGATTCTGGAGAAAGTTCCTTATTTATTGCGGAGAGTATTTTTTCTAATGTAGATAAATCAGAAACTAAACGCAAATTTGATTTGGGTATTTTATCTGCAGGAATTAAAATATTCATGGTACTGTTGAGAATATCTATTGTGTAGTAGCGCTTGGTTTCATCATAAAAATTTTTTTCTTCTATGCTACTGACTACTCCAATGCCCTGCATCGGGTAAACAACCTTACTTCCAACCTTAAGCAAAAGAGCCACCTCCATATTTTAACTTGCTATAGATTACCAACAAAAAGGTCTAATAGAATTTCTGGTGCCTGTTGGAATCCACTTTAGGGAAGCTTTATATGATATCAATTGAGTTTTATAAATGCTCCCATATATAAGTATACCATAAATAATAGAAATTGCAAAATATTATATTTTATCATGCTATGTATATCAAGTCAATAAAAACTTATAAACATATTTACTGGCAAATAATTAAAAAAGAGGAGATATGTTATGAAACTAATATCATGGAATGTAAATGGGCTTAGGGCCTGTGTAAAAAAAGGTTTTATGGATTTTTTTGAGGCTGAAGATGCAGATGTTTTTTGTGTCCAGGAAATAAAGTTGCAAGAAGGTCAAATTGATTTGGAACTAAAAGGCTATCATCAGTACTGGAATTATGCCGAAAAGAAGGGATACTCCGGGACAGCTATTTTTTCGAAAATCAAACCAATTAGCGTATTTTATGGTATAGGAGAAGAAGAACATGATAAAGAAGGAAGAGTTATAACCTTAGAATTTGATAAATATTATATTGTAACAGTATACACACCCAATTCCCAGAGGGGTCTTGCTAGGCTTGAATACCGTATGGAATGGGAAAATGACTTCCTTAGTTATCTGAAGAATTTAGAAAAAACAAAGCCTGTTATTTTTTGCGGAGATTTAAATGTAGCCCATAAAGAAATTGACCTTAAAAATCCTCAGTCTAATAGAAAAAATGCAGGATTTAGTGATGAAGAAAGGGCTAAATTCGATGAGATTATACATAAAGGATTTATTGATACATTTAGATATTTTTATCCTGATAGAGAAGGGGCTTATACCTGGTGGTCCTATATGTTTAAAGCTAGGGAAAATAATGCAGGGTGGCGTATAGATTATTTTTGTGTTTCAAATAGTTTGAAGGATGAACTAAAAGATGCAATAATTTATAGTGATATATTAGGTTCGGATCATTGTCCCGTAGGACTTGAAATATTTTAAGACGAGAATTTAATTTCTCGTCTTTTTGCGTATTCTTTCATCCCGCCTTAATTGTGCTTTTTCATAATCACTTTTTTCTTCTTCCGTTTCGGGGAAGATAGGCGGCACAGGGGAAGGTTTACAATTTTCATCTAGGGCAACAAAAGTTAGATAAGCTTTATTTGTTAATATTATGGCCCCTGTTTTGGTGTTTTCTGCATAAACCCTTACCTTGACCTCCATAGAAGTTTTTCCTACCCAGGTTATTTTAGCTTTAAGCATAACCAATTCCCCTACTCTAATGGGGTGTCTAAAATCTAATCTATCCACACAGGCAGTGGCAACGGTTTTATTAGAATGCCTTGAAGCAGCCATGGCTCCTGCAATATCCATCCAGTGCATCATTCTTCCTCCCAGGAGATTACCGAGAATATTTGTATCATTAGGAAGAACTAATTCGGTCATTTCGACCGCAGATTGACTAGGGGTTTTACCGTTCATATTCCACCTCTTTCTATCTATATTAAATGGGTTAAATTTAGTAGAAACAATTATATCATAACTAGTATATATAATAAAAATAAAAATATACCGATGATGATTTCATGGGGATATAATAATGAGATAAAATCATAAAATCACGAATCTATGGAGGGGTACATTTCTTTGTATTCCCTTGGCGAAATACCATATTCTTTCTTGAAGGCACGATAAAAGGTAGAATAATCATTAAAACCATAAAGTCTAAATACTTTAGTAATGGATTGATTACTTAAGATTACATCTTTACAGGCGTGCAATCTTTTTTTTGTTACATATTGATGAATGGATATTCCAATATTATTTTTGAACTCATGGGCAATATAAAATTTATTAACATAAAACTCCTTTTCAAGACAATCTAGGGATAAATCCCCGGATAGGTTGTCTGCAATATAATTACAAATATTTAGGTATAATGGTTTATTGGTAGTTTTAACTTTATTATGGTTTTTTTCATATACTAAGCGATTTAAATGAAGAAGCAAAGAATTAAGCTGTAAGGAAACTTCCGCCTCCTTACCAAAGCGCTCGTTTTTAATTTCTTCAATTAGTCTAAAAATCATGGACTGAATGCTATTAAAAGAAATAACATCATTATGAAAGATATAGTTTTTAGTTGTAGATACATATTGCATCATATAAACATAGCTGGGTGAAATTTTTAATAGTTGGTTACAATAATCTTGACTAATCCATAGTACAAAACGGCGGTAGGGCAGCTCATGATTTAAAAAGGAGGGATAATGATTGGTTCCAGGGGGTATTAGGAAAAAGTCCCCAGGTTTAATAGGATATCTATGGCCGGCAATATTGATTTCCATATTGCCCTCCAAAAAAAAGTAAAACTCATAGTAATCATGGCTATGGGGTGCAACCGGAGGAAGCTGGGAATCAGAATAATAGTATATCTCAAAGTCCTTTGACAACATATATTGTCTGGTATTAAAGGAAGATTGTAAGTTCTTTTTCAAAGTTTTTTTCAAGGATATCCCTCAATCTAATTTATTTATAAGATTTATATTACATTTATATAATACTTCCTCATAGCAAGATTTGCAATATGTACAACAAGTTTTCCAATTGAATTAATACAACAAACTCATATAATCAAATTAAAATACTATTATACTCATTATAGGGAGGTAATATTATGAAGATGACATTAAGGTGGTTTACAAAAGAATTCGATACGGTTACCTTAGAACAAATAAGACAAATTCCAGGGGTAGAGGGGGTTATTACAACCCTATACGACTCTATACCGGGGGAGGCATGGAGTAGGGAATCCATAAAAAGATTAAAGGAAGAAGTAGAAGAAGCAGGGCTAAAGATAGAAGGTATTGAAAGTGTGAACATCCATGATGCTATTAAAGTAGGTACACCGGATAGGGATAAATATATAGATAATTATATTACTACTTTAGAGGGATTGGGAGAAGAAGGCATTCATATGGTATGTTATAATTTTATGCCCGTATTTGACTGGACCCGTACGGAATTGGCCCGCAAAAGACCCGATGGTTCTACGGTGCTGGCTTATAATCAAGGGGCAGTCGATAAGATAAATCCTAGGGACATGTTTAAGAGTCTAGATTCAGATGCTAAAGGCTTTATCTTGCCGGGCTGGGAGCCAGAGCGGATGGCTAAGATAAAAGAACTTTTTGATATGTATAAAGAAGTGGACGAAGAAAAACTCTTTAAAAACCTTAAATATTTTCTAGAAAGAATTATGCCAGTATGTGACAAATACGATATCAATATGGCAATACATCCCGATGACCCCGCGTGGAGTGTATTTGGTTTACCTAGAATTATCATTAATAAACAAAACATTTTACGAATGATGAAGATGGTGGACAATCCCCATAACGGAGTTACATTTTGTTCTGGCTCCTATGGAACGAATCTAGAAAATGATTTGCCGGATATGATTCGTTCCTTAAAGGGAAGAATCCATTTTGCCCATGTTAGAAATCTAAAGTTTAACTCCCCCTATGGATTTTGAAGAATCGGCACATTTATCCTCCGATGGAAGTTTTGATATGTACGAAATTATGAAGGCACTTTATGATATAGGATTTACAGGTCCCATACGTCCAGACCATGGTCGTATGATTTGGGGAGAAGTGGCGATGCCCGGATATGGCCTGTATGATAGGGCTTTAGGTGCTTCTTACTTAAACGGACTTTGGGAAGCAATAAAGAAAGGAAACAGATAATATGAAACTAAATGAAAAAGGTCTAAAAAATAAGGACACATGGACAATCAAAGGTTATAGGGTTCCTAAATACGATAGAGAAACAATCAGGATAAACACAATAAAAAACCCCTTTTGGATTCATTTTGGAGTAGGTAATATTTTTAGGGCATTCCAAGCTAATACAGTACAAAATTTATTAAATAAGAATATAATTAATAGGGGACTAATTGCAGTAGAAGGATATGATTATGAAATCATTGAAAAAATAAACAAACCCTATGATGATTATTCCATATTAGTAACCCTAAAATCCAATGGAACTGTAGAAAAAACAGTTATAGGGTCTGTTGTAGAGTCTCTTGTGGCAGATAGTGGGAATAAATTTCATTTTGACAGGCTAAAAGAAATCTTTATGAATGATAGTTTGCAGATTGCAAGTTTTACCATCACAGAAAAGGGTTATAGTCTAATAGATGCTAAATCTCAGTTTCTTAAGGATGTAGAGGCCGATTTAGAACAAGGGGTGTCTCTACCTAAAAGTTATATAGGAAAAGTAACCGCCCTTATATACGAAAGATTCTTATCAGGAGAAAAGCCCATTGCCTTAGTCAGTATGGATAATTGTTCCCATAATGGGGATAAGTTATATGAAGCTATTAACACCATTGCGTCTGCCTGGGAAGAAAGAGGTTTAGTGAAAAAAGGATTTAGGGATTATATTAATAATCCATCAAAGCTATCTTTTCCTTGGACTATGATTGATAAAATTACTCCAAGACCAGATGATTCCGTAAGAAAAGTATTAGAAGAGGATGGAATAGAAGACATACAGCAAATCATTACATCAAAAAATACTTATGTTGCTCCTTTTGTTAACGGCGAAGAATGTGAGTATTTGGTAATCGAAGATGCCTTTCCTAATGGCAGACCTCCACTAGAAAAGGGAGGGATTATCTTTACCGATAGACAGACAGTGGATAAAGTAGAAAAAATGAAAGTATCCACCTGTCTTAACCCCCTGCATACTGCCCTAGCAATCTTTGGCTGTTTATTAGGGTATGACTTGATTTCAAAGGAAATGGAAAATCCGCTGCTAAGGAAAATGGTTGAAATTATAGGTTATAAAGAAGGGCTTCTTGTTGCAGTCGATCCCAAAATAATCAATCCTAAAAAATTCATAGATGAAGTATTGCAAGTTCGTATCCCGAATCCTTTTATGCCGGATACCCCGCAGAGAATAGCTACAGATACTTCACAAAAACTACCTATTCGCTTTGGGGAAACTATAAAAGCCTATGAGCAATCAAATAAATTGGATACCCAGGATTTGAAAATAATTCCCTTGGTATTTGCAGGTTGGATTCGCTACCTTATGGGAGTTGATGATAAGGGGGAGCCCTTTATCATTAGTCCGGACCCCATGCTTGATGCCCTATCTTTGCACATAGAAGATATTTCATTGGGAGATAGGATAGATGCTCACAAGGTCTTAGAGCCCATATTAAGTAATGAAAAAATATTTGGGGTTAATTTATATAAAGTAGGATTGGGAAAAAGAGTTGAAGATTATTTTACAGAAATGATTGCCGGCACCGGAGCGGTGGAAACTACTTTAAATAAATATATAAAGATATAGATAAAGGAACAACTTTGGATGTTAAGGATTCAAAGTTGTTTCTTTATAATGGGTTATCGTATCCTAAAACTATTAAACATGTAAAAAGAATATTTCATATGTTTAATAAGTGTGATAATATAACCGTAGCTCTTATTTTTTCCAAATAAATATACAAACAAATGAGGAGGAAAAATATGGGAAATGGGATTTTTTCAGTAGATGGGCCCCTTTATAAATTTGGTGGTCTTGTTTTTGATTTATTTATGTTAAATTTATTATGGCTTTTATTTTGTATACCTATTGTAACTGCAGGGGCATCTACAACGGCATTGTTTTATGTAGCAGGTAAAAGAGTCCGTAAAGAAGAGGGCTATTTGTTTAGGGATTTTTGGAAAAGTTTCAAAATGAACTTTATGCAGTCTACCATAGTGTGGATTATTCTTTTAATCGCTTATTTTATACTATATGTTAATATAATGAATATAGGAAATGTAGGCACCATGGCAAGATTTATCATGCCCATCCAAATTATTATTCTAATTGAACTCGTAGTTATGAGTATCTATATGTTTGCCCTGCTCTCAAGATTTTATATGACCATAGGTGGTCTTTTTAAGACCTCTCTTATCATGGCTAATAAGCATATTATTACTACATTTTTATGTATATTTGCCTTTGCTGGAGTAGTCTTTTTTATAAAAATATGGCCTTTATTTATTTTCTTCTTTGTTAGCACTTATGCCCTTTGGAGTTCTTATTTTTTAGATAGAATATTTAAAAAGTATATACCCAAGACAGAAGAAGAAATAGAAGAACCTGAGGCAGAATAAGTACAAAGGATTAAAATTTTAAAGCGTGAAATCCACAGTATACAGAAAGGGAGAAAGAGATGAAGGATATAGTTCAATCTGTTGATAGGACATTATCAATTTTGGAAGTACTATCAGATTATGATGATGGGCTGGGAGTTGCAGATATAAGTGCTAAGTTAGATCTTCATAAGAGCACAGTGCACAGATTGTTATCCACATTGATTATAAAAGGATATGTAGAGCAAAATTCTGAAAATAGCAGATATAAAATTACTTTAAAATTATTTGAATTAGGAAGTAAAAGAATTTCTAATATGGATATATTAGAGATAGCTAGACCGTATTTAAAAGAATTAATGGAAAAAACTAACGAGGTTGTCCATTTAGTAATAAGAGAAAACACCGATATAATCTATATCGATAAAGTTGAATCCAAAACTACCATTAGAATGCATTCAAGAATTGGAAGAAGAAGCCCTGCCTATTGTACGGCCGTAGGAAAGGCCATACTTTCGGGGCTTGATGATAAAAAGATTGAAAAAATCTGGGAAGAAAGTGATATAAAGCAGTATACTCCCTTTACGATTATAAATCTTGAGGATTTTAAGAGAGAATTAAAATCCATAAGGGAAAAAGGCTTTGCAGTGGATGAAGAGGAAAATGAATTAGATGTCAGATGCGTAGGAGCTTCCATATATGACTATACAGGGGAAACCTGTGCTGCTGTGAGTATTTCCGGTCCCATAACGCGAATGACTGATGAAAAAATCAAAGAGTTTTCTAGATGGTTAGTGCATTATACCATGGAGATATCGAAAGAGCTAGGTTATAAAAATTGATAACCTGGCTCTTTATTTTCGAATAAATCATCAAAATATCAAGAAGTAAATCGAATAGAAAATGAAAAGATACGAATAATAGAGAAAGGAAGAATAATACGGAGAAAACTAAAAGTAGTTTAAAAATAATCCATATATTTTGTTTTGCATTGCGACACTGTATTTCGTATAATGAAACTGTGGACCGTATAATGGAACGAAATAGATAGGAGGATAATATGATTTCCAAAATCGAAACCTTAAATAAAATTATAAATGTGGGTATTGTAGCAGTGGTCAGGGCAGAAAATAATGAGCAAGCAGAGAAAATTGCCAAAGCATGTATAGAAGGTGGCATACCGGCTATAGAAATAACCTTTACTGTACCTGATGCTCATAAAGTTATTGAATCCCTAAAATCAACATTTACAAAAGAAGAGTTAATTATTGGGGCAGGTACGGTACTAGATAGTGAAACTGCCAGAGTTGCTATTCTTTCCGGAGCAGAATACATAGTTAGCCCTGGGTTTGATATGGATAGCGCTAAACTATGCAACAGATATCAAATTCCTTATATGCCGGGATGTATGACCATTACCGAAATGATTAGGGCTATGGAAGCAGGGGCAGATATCATAAAAGTATTCCCGGGAAGCGCATATGGACCTGATATTATTAAAGCTATAAAGGGGCCCCTCCCACAAGCAGTACTCATGCCTACCGGTGGTGTAAGTTTGGATAATGTAGATCAATGGATTAAAAATGGATGCATTGCTGTTGGAGTTGGCGGTGAGCTAACTAGCGGTGCTAAAACCGGAAATTATGAACTTATTACGGAAACAGCAAGGAAATTTATCGAAAAAATAAAGGAAGCCAGAAAGTAGGGGATAAATATGAGTAAAAAAGTGATTACTATGGGAGAAATCATGCTTCGACTTTCGACCCCGGGACACTTAAAATTTGAACAAGCAGATACTTTAGAGGTTGTATACGGCGGTGGGGAAGCAAATGTAGCGGTTTCCTTAGCTAATTATGGGCTGGATGCATATTTTGTAACCAAGCTTCCTGAAAACCCCATCGGACAATCAGCAGTAAATAGCTTAAGACGCTTTGGCGTTAAAGAAGATTATATTGCTAGAGGTGGGGAAAGAATAGGTATTTATTATCTAGAAACAGGAGCATCCATGCGCCCTTCTAAGGTAGTATACGACAGAGCTAACTCCGCTATAGCAGAAGCAGAGATATTAGATTTTGATTTTGATAAGATTTTTAAGGGGGCAGATTGGTTTCATTTTAGCGGAATTACACCTGCAATCAGTGATAAGGCAGCTCTACTTACGGAAACAGCCCTTAAGGCAGCTAAGAGGCATGGAGTCATGGTTAGCGTAGACTTAAATTACAGAAAAAAACTATGGACTCCCGAGAAAGCACAGCAAATCATGACTAAGCTTATGGCATATGTGGATGTATGTATCGGGAATGAGGAAGATGCAGAAAAAGTACTAGGGTTTAAACCGGGGGAAACCGATGTAACAAAAGGTGAATTAGAATTAGAGGGATACAAAACCATCTTTAAACAAATGAAAGATAAATTTGGATTCAAATATGTAGCTTCATCCTTGAGAGAAAGCTATTCTGCATCTGATAACGGATGGAGTGCAATGATTTACGATGGAAACGAATTTTATCATTCGAAAAAATACGATATTAGGATAGTTGATAGAGTAGGGGGAGGAGACTCCTTTGCAGCAGGATTGATTTATGGATTAATCACCGATCAAAACTTCAAAGACGCATTGGAATTTGGTGTTGCAGCATCTGCCCTAAAGCATACGATACCAGGAGATTTTAATCATTCTACCGTAGAGGAAGTTATGAACTTGGTCAAAGGAGATGCTTCTGGGAGGGTTCAAAGATAACAACTTAGTTGCTCATTGATATTGAGTATGTTAAATAACATACTCTCTTTTTTTATTGTATACAATATATCTACTCATCTTTCCCATAAAGTATTTGAATGATTAGTGGATTTATAGTAGAATAATTGAGTTAGATAAAAGGAGGGAAAAGATGAGCATTAGGAGTTTTCTAAAATTAGCGGAAATCCAAACAAAGGTGGCTAGTATGATTCCTTTTTTGTTAGGAAATGCCTATGCCATATATCATTTTAAAAGGTTCAACATATTAAATTTTATGATAATGCTTATTTCATTATTAACTTTTGATATGTTGACTACAACAATTAATAACTACATAGACTACAAAAAGGCAAGAAAAACCTATGGGTATAATTATGAGACCCATAATGCAATAATAAGAGATAATATAAAAGAATCCGCCGTATGGATAACCATAATGATTCTTCTACTAATAGCCTCGACAACAGGATTTATCTTATTTTTAAGGACAAACATAATCATTCTTATACTGGGAATCCTATCTTTTATAACAGGAATACTTTATTCTTTTGGTCCCATACCAATTTCAAGAATGCCCTTAGGGGAAATTTTCTCCGGACTTTTTATGGGGTTCATGATAGTTTTTATTTCTATATATATTCACATATACGATATAGGTATTGTAGATATTGTTTACCAAAATGAAATATTAACCCTTAATCTTAATCTTAAAGAAATCATATATATATTTTTGATATCTTTGCCTGCCGTAATAGGTATTGCTAATATAATGCTGGCAAATAATATTTGTGATATGGAAGATGATATTATTAATAAGAGATATACCCTTCCCATTTATATTGGAAAGGATAGGAGCTTAAGGATTTTTAAAATTTTATACTATATTATATATATTGATATTATACTTTTGGTTATATTATATATAAGCCCGATATTTACTTTAGCTACACTATTTACATTTATAATAGTCAAGAAAAATATCCGTATATTTTTTGAAAAGCAATCAAAAAAAGATACCTTTGTTACCGCTGTACGAAATTTCACACTTATAAATCTTATCCATGTTTTGATGATTGGTATAGGAATTCTACTGTAGAAATGATAGGATGTTATAAAGGTTAATATTACTAATATCAAGGAGATGCATATGATAAAATTAGGTGAAATTCAAAAACTAAGGGTTTTAAGAATTACTTCCATTGGTGCCTACTTAAACACAAAAGAAGGAAAAAAGGAAGAGGATGTTCTACTTCCTAAGAAACAAATACCAGAAGATACCGAAGTGGGAGACGAACTAGAAGTTTTTATATATAGGGATTCGAAAGACCGTATCATAGCCACAACCAAAAGACCTAGAGTAACTTTAGGAAAATTAGCTATTTTAAAAGTCGTAGACACAAGTAAAATAGGGGCATTTTTAGATTGGGGTCTTGAGAAGGATTTATTCCTTCCCTTTAGGGAACAGGCCACCCGGGTTTCTAAGGGAAAAAGCTATTTAGTAGGTCTATACATAGATAAAAGCGATAGACTTTGCGCTACCATGGATGTGTATGACCTTCTAAGAAGCGATTCACCTTATAAGGAAAATGATAAAGTTTGTGGGATTGTGTATAAAGTAAAAGAAGATTTAGGGGTTTTTGTAGCTGTCGATAGCAAGTATCACGGTTTTATTCCATCAACTGAATTATATGAAAAGTACCAAAATGGGGATGAAATAGAAGGCAGAGTAATAAAAATCCGTGAAGATGGAAAAATAGATATCAGTGTAAGGGAAAAAGCCTATATCCAGGTGGAGGAAGATGCTAAGGTTATCTTAGGAAAGTTATTGTTAAAAGGGGGCAAGCTTCCATTTAACGACAATACTGATCCATCTATAATAAAAAAAGAATTTAATATGAGTAAGAGAGCATTTAAAAGAGCAATCGGTAAACTATTCAAAGAAGGAAAAATAAAAATTACCACCTCAGGTATCGAAGAATTTCATAATTAAAAACACCATAAAGATAAAATTTAACAATAGGAGAGTAAAATATGAATACAGCTAGATTTGATGATTTAAATATATCAAAAGAACTAATTAAAGCAGTTGAGGATATGGGGTTTGAAGAAACCACCCCTATACAATCTCAGGCAATACCTCATATATTAGAGGGGAAGGACGTAATAGGACAAGCCCAAACAGGAACAGGTAAAACAGCATCTTTTGGAATACCTATCTTGGAAAAGGTTGATGTCCAAGACAATAATTTACAGGCTTTGGTATTATGTCCTACGAGGGAATTAGCGATTCAAGTTTCGGAAGAAATAAGAAAACTGGGAAAATACCTTCAGGGAATAAAGACCCTTCCCATATATGGGGGACAGCCAATTGACAGGCAAATTAAATCTTTAAAAAAGGGCATTCAAGTCATAATTGGGACCCCAGGACGGGTAATGGATCACATGAATCGAAAAACCATAAAACTAAATAAACTTAAAATGATAATTTTAGATGAAGCAGATGAAATGCTTAATATGGGATTTAGGGAAGATATCGAGATGATACTTAAAGGTACCCCAAAAAGCCGTCAAACCATTTTGTTTTCTGCTACCATGCCTAGAGCTATTTTAGATATTGCAAAAACCCATCAGGAAAACCCTGAAATAGTTAAAGTAGTGCGTAAACAACTAACTGTCCCAAGCATTGAACAATATTATTTCGAAGTAAAAGAAAGAAATAAAGTTGAAATTCTTACAAGACTTATTGATATGCATAATCCTAAACTGTCCCTTATCTTTTGTAACACCAAAAAGAAGGTAGATGAACTGGTAAATGATTTACAAGGAAGAGGATATTTTGCAGATGGGCTCCATGGGGATATGAAGCAGCCCCTAAGAGATAGGGTCATGAATAACTTTAGAAATGGAAACACAGAGATATTAATAGCAACAGATGTGGCAGCAAGGGGAATTGATGTGGATGATGTAGAGGCTGTATTTAACTATGATATTCCACAGGATGAAGAATACTATGTTCATAGAATTGGAAGGACAGGACGGGCAGGTCGCCTAGGGAAGGCATTTAGTTTTATCGTAGGTAGGGAAATATATAAACTTAAAGATATCCAAAGGTATACCAAGACCAAAATAAAGCTTCAACAAGCTCCTAGCCTCAATGACGTAGAAGAGGCCAAAATCAGTATTCTAATCGACAACATAAAAAGCGTTATCGAAAATGAAGATTTAAATAAACAAATCAGAATCATAGAAAGATTAGTTGAAGAAGATTATACCTCCCTAGATTTATCTGCAGCTCTTCTAAAGATGGTAATGGGCAAAGAAACAGAGCATGAGGCAGATGCGGACTTCGAAGAAACAGGTTCAGAACCAGGAATGGTAAGATTGTTTATAAATATAGGGCGAAAGCAAAATGTAAGGGCTAGGGATATCGTAGGGGCTATAGCAGGAGAAACCGGCCTTTCTGGAAAACTCATAGGAACCATTGATGTATACGACAAATACACTTTTGTAGAGGTTCCTAAAGAATATACAAAGGAAGTTCTAAAGATAATGAACCACGCCCAAATCAAAGGGAAATCCATAAATATTGAGCCGGCAAATAAGAAAAAGTAGCAATCATTTAGATATGAAGGGATTCTATGAAAATCAAAGGGATTTTTAGGATATATAAGTTATTTTAAAAATATAGGTAAAAATGACAATATACTAAAATTGATAAATTGTAAAAACGTAATATAATGATATTATAAACAACAACTTGAAATATGAGGCATAAATAATCCTATAAAACATATTATAACGAAAAGGAGGTTTTTGCATGAATAACATTATTGTATACTCTACTCCGACATGTCCATTTTGTCATATGGTGAAGAACTATTTGAAAAAAAATAATTTTGAATACAAGGATATTGATGTAGCCAAGGACCAAATTGCAGCCGAGGAAATGGTCAAGAAATCCGGTCAAATGGGGGTACCCGTTATCGATATCGATGGAAGTATTGTAGTAGGTTTTGATAGGGAGAAGATAAATAGTTTATTAGGTTTATAATATTAACCTCAAAAAAGTCGGGAAAAATCTCGACTTTTTTGTGTTATCTTATACTTTTTTGTATAATAGAAATAGGTATGGAGGGAAAATGGTATATACTACAGGTATTGAAGAAGCAAAAAGGTAGCCCCGACCGATGCTAATACAGATAACACTATATTACCCTTTAGCCAAGATAAGAGGAAGGCTGTAATGACTCCGCCCCAAGCTGCTAGCGGATTATTCGGTATAAAAGTAAAGGCATCAGGTATAATTAAAGCCCCTAAAGTCGCATAGGGAACATAGGTTAAAAACTTCTTAAGGGTAGGGTTCATGGATTTTTTTGAAACTAAGGTAAAAGGAATAAGCCTTGGTATATACGTAACGATAGCTATGCCTAATATTAGTGGGAAATAAGAACTCATATATTTGCACCTCCATCATCTTTAGAAAATACAATAACCCCAAGTAAGGAAGCGAGTATTATAGAAATAATAAGGGTCCAGCCTTGGGGGATTAGCTTACTTACATTTAAAATAGAGTGAATAGCTCCAGCGGATAATGAAATAATAATTACTTTAAAGGATTTTTTCATCGATGGAACTAAAATAGCAATAAACATTGAATATAGAGCAATTCCCATACTGTTTTGCACGGTTTCAGGGAGAATTGAACCTGCCAAATAGCCTACAATACTACCACTAACCCAGGAAATATGAGCAGTTGTATTTACAATAAGGGCATATAGCATACTTATTTTCCCATCCTTCATAGCTGTGACAGAAAAGGTTTCATCGGTTATCCCAAAAGCAACTAGAGGAATTATACCCTTTTTAGGGTTTTTTATTTTTGTACTAAGGGTTGCACTCATTAAAAAATGTCTAAAATTCATTATGGCTGTTGCAAGGATTATTTCTAGGGCTGCTACCTTTAAAGCAATTAAATTTAAAGCAGCAAATTGGCTAGCCCCTGCAAAAATCATAAGTGAAAATAAAAAGGTATCCATAAGGGAAACTTGATTGGTTTTGGCTAATATTCCAAAGGCTATTGCAATAGGAATATATCCGATTGCAATGGGGAAGGCGTCTTTGATACCCTCTTTTATGTCAGTTCTTTTATCCGAGATTGTCATAGTATAGCCCCTTATTCTTTAAATTTTATAAATAAAATATACATAGGAAAGTATAAAATGTCAATCGACTATTTATTTGTTGATTCTACAAAAAATGTGCAGTATTATAGATTTAAGTTCAGGAAAAAGATGAATAATAAATATTATGGAAGAAGGTGCAGGATGAGTTTAGCAGATACTATCTTTATAGATATGTGTAAAGATATCATAGATAATGGAACAAGTTCAAAGGGGCAAAAGGTAAGACCTAGATGGGAGGATGGTACTCCCGCCCATACTATAAAGAAATTTGGTGTTATAAGTAGATATGATTTATCTAAGGAATTTCCTATTTTAACCCTAAGGAAAATTCCTTTTAAATCAGCAATTGACGAGATTCTTTGGATTTGGCAGAAAAAGTCCAATTATGTTAAGGATTTAAACAGTCATATATGGGATGCTTGGGCCGATGAAGAAGGTTCAATAGGAAAGGCTTATGGTTATCAACTGGGGATTAAACATAAATACCAAGAGGGGGAATTTGACCAAGTAGATAGGGTTCTTTATGATTTGAAACATAACCCCTATAGCAGAAGAATTATGACCAATTTATACAACCACCATGACCTTCACGAAATGAATCTGTATCCATGCGCCTATAGTCTTACTTTTAATGTAACAGGGGACAAATTAAACGGTATACTTAATCAAAGATCCCAGGATATATTAGTAGCCAATGGATGGAATGTATGTCAATACGCCATACTACTCCATATGTTTGCTCAAGTTAGCGATTTAAAAGTTGGAGAATTAATTCATGTTATAGCAGATGCTCATATTTATGATAGGCATATTCCCATAGTAAAAGAATTAATACAAAGGAAAACTTATTCTGCGCCTAAACTATTAATCAATAAAGAGGTCAAGGATTTTTATGAATTTAAAGTAGAAGATTTTTCTCTAGAAGATTATGAACATGGGGAGCCAGTTAAAAATATTCCTGTGGCAGTGTAGGAGGTAAATATGAATATTATTGTTTCGGTGGATAAAAACTGGGGTATTGGATGTAGGGGAAATTTGCTTAAAAGAGTCCCGGAGGATATGAAACAGTTTAGAGAAAAAACCTTAGGAAAAGTCGTTATTATGGGAAGAAGGACTTTTGAATCCCTACCTAATTCAAAACCCCTAAAAGATAGGACAAATATAATAATCACAAAAAATAAAGATTATAAAGTAGAAGGTGCTAATGTTTGCAATTCTTTAGAAGAATTCTTAGAAATGTCTAAAGGTTATAAACAAGAAGATGTTTTCATTATAGGGGGAGAAAGTATTTATAGGGCACTTCTTAAATACTGCAGCAAGGCTTATGTTACAAAGTTTCATAAAGGATACACCCCTGATACTTTTTTTCCTAATTTAGATAAAGAAAAAACATGGAAAAAGATTAGTGAAAGTGCAAAGAGGGAGTATGAAGATTTGGAATTTATATATACGGTTTATGAAAATACTTTCACAGTTCAATTATAATTTTATTTTCGTGGTATAACTTCTATTTAGCTTACAAATACTTAAATAGAGGTGATATACTATGGCTTTTACACGGCAAGAGATGGAATTGATTCAAATGGAAGACGGAGTTTTAGGACAAGAAAAGATAGAAAGAGAACCAAGGAAGCTAGATGAAACAGCAAAGAAATATATAGAAAAAGAAAAGAAATATTCGCCTTTCTTAAATGAAGATAAAAAATAAAGGTTATGTGGGGGGATTTTATGTTTAAAAAGATTCATTATAATGCGCCGATTATCTTAACATTTACTGTTTTATCTTTTGCCGCCTTATTATTGGGACAATGGACTAAAATGTTTACTACCTCTCTTTTGTTTTCTGTTTATAGAAGTTCGCCAAAAAGTTTCTTTTTTTATATAAGATTATTTGGACATATATTAGGCCATGCCAATTGGGAACATTTTATTAACAACTTTTTACTAATATTGCTAATAGGCCCTATACTAGAAGAAAAGTATGGCTCGCGCAATATACTTTTTATGATTTTGTTTACTGCTTTTATCACGGGTATTATTAATATTATGTTTTTTAATTCAGCCTTATTAGGGGCTAGTGGCATTGTCTTTATGCTTATTTTATTAAGTTCGTTTGCAAATATTCAAGAAGGAACAATTCCCCTAACTCTGATTCTTGTAGTTATTATATTTATGGGAAAAGAAATAATGAATGGACTATTTGCCAAGGATCAGATTTCACAATTGACCCATATAATAGGGGGTCTTTGCGGAGGAATATTTGGATATAAAATCAATACCCCCAAAAAAGAAAGCAGCAGCCTTTAAGATAATGGCTGCTACCAAAGACTTTCTATATTTAAACTTTCAAGTTCTTCTTCTGCTTCAGACAAATCAAAATATATGCTTTCTGTATTAAAAATATGATTTCCATTTTCATCTACCAATCGATACCCCTTAGTTACTTTAAAATTAGGATCTTCCCTTTCTACTTCAGTAGCACTTTCTTCGGAACTAAAAACTGATCCGTAATATCCAGTCTGATCCTTAGCTGTCCAGCATTCTTGAATGGTAATCATCTTTGATATCCTTTCTCTCTATTTTAGTTACAGTTATAGTATTTGTGCTTTTGTCGTTTGTTATAATAACTTTTAAATATATTTTTTGGAAAAAGAAATTGCTACTTTAAAACTAAATAAAAGAAAGTCTATCATTCTTGCATAGTTATGATTAAATAAAAGAATTAATACCTTTATGATTTATGAAAATTAGTGTATTATAATAGTATCAATCATAGAAACAAGGAGATGTTTTGCAATGGAAAATAATCATGTGGAAGAAATAACTATGGAAGAAATAACTATGGAAGATGCGATGAAGGATATTGATAAATCCATGAAAAGACTTCGTACAGGGGATATCATTAAAGGAAAAGTAATGAGATTAAGCGAGGACGAAGTCCTAGTTAACATAGGCTATATGTCAGATGGAATTATTACAAAAGAAGAATTAAGTGACGATGGGATCGATACTAAGGACATCCTAAAACCCGGGGATGAAATTGATTTGTATATTCTTCAAATGGACGATGGAGAAGGAAATGTATTACTATCCAAAAAAATGGCAGACCAAATCGTGGTTTGGGATGAATTAGAAGAGTATTATGCTTTAGGTAAGGCCTTTGACGTATCCATAAAAGAAGTGGTAAAGGGCGGTGTAACAGCAAGCATTAAGGGTGTTAGAGCTTTTATTCCAGCCTCTCAGCTTTCTCTTAATTATGTTGAAGACTTAAATAAATATGTTGGGCAAACCTTAAAAGTAAAACTAATAGAATTCGATAGGGAAAGCAAAAAGGTTATATTATCAAGAAAGGAAATAGAGCAAAGGGAAAGGGATAAGAAAAAGAAAGAACTGTGGAATACCCTTAAAAAAGGTGAAAAACGCAAGGGTGTGGTAACTAGATTAGCTAAATTTGGTGCATTTGTAGACTTGGGTGGAGCCGACGGATTAATACATTTATCAGATTTATCCTGGAAAAGAGTATTAGATCCCGGGGAAGTGGTATCTGTAGGGGATAAAGTAGAGGTTTATGTAATAGATTTTGATGAAAAAAGAAACAGGATATCCCTAGGACTAAAAGATATACAAGAGGACCCCTGGAACGATTTAATTAGAAAATACAAACTAAATGATACAGTAGAAGGTAAGGTAGTTAGAATTACTAATTTTGGGGCTTTTATCGAAATAGAACCCGGATTGGAAGGTTTGGTTCATATTTCTCAGGTTACAGATAGGCATATTGCAAATGTTTCTGAGGTGTTATCCGTAGGTGATAAAATAAAAGTAAAGATTATTGAATTAAAGCCGGAAGAAAGGAAATTAAGCTTAAGTGCTAGGGAAGCTATAGAAGGCCATAATGAGGACTACTCAAAATACAATGATACCGATAATGGCGAAGTTACCATAGGAGATGTTTTGAAGGATAAATTAAAAGGATTAAAGTTCTAAATGGATGAATAGACTATCATGCCTTATGAAATAATAAGCATAAAAGGAGGTATGACTATGAAAAATATAGGAATACAAAAAGGTCTTTCACCAATTAAGGACTATTTAAAGGACAAGGGATATAATGTTCAAGAATTCGAAAGCAGTCTAGAAAATTCAATGGATAGTTTATCTAATGTTGATGCTATTGTTATAACGGGTATGACTGAAGATGTGACCGGTAATGAAACAACATCTACCAAAGTACCTATTATCGATGCTAGGGGCATGAGCCCGGAAGAAATTGAAAAATCTCTAAATAGAATATAGCAAAAAAGAGGCAACCTTAGATGGTTAGTCTTAGGGATTTTATATCCTAGAAAAATATCGGCATAGTTTGGTAGTATTACCGGCTATGTCGATTTTTCTTGTTCTGTGGTGGACATAGAAACCGCTGGCTCTACCTCCCGTCCTTACTATGCCCAGTCTGGGTATAGTAAAGAGGTCTTTTTGTTTGAGATGGCTTATTCGAGATTCTCCCTGATAAAAGCGATATTCTCCTCGGATAGCACTGTGATTATTTTTAAGTGGCTAAAATCCTCTTGACACTTTTACCTAACAGTATTACAATACTAATTGTGTTAGCACTTCCGAAAGAAGGTGAAGAAGTGGACTACGAAGAATTGGCAAGACAGTTTCTGCATAACTCATATCAATACCGAAGCCGCGGTCATCAGAAGAGATTTGATGATAATATGCATGGTGAAACTTTTGCAATGTTATATATTTATAGGCAAGGTGGAACAGTGTTACCAAGCGATATTAGTAACGAGATGAATATCAGTTCCGCCCGTGTTGCTGCCATGCTTAATAATCTTGAAAACAAAGGATTAATTACTCGGGAGATTGATAAAAGCGATCGAAGGAGAATTTTGGTAGAACTCACTCAAGATGGAATAGAGTTTACAAAAGATCGTAATAAAACGGTAGTCAATTACACAGTAAGAATCCTCAAATTATTAGGTGAACATGATGCCAAAGAACTCGTAAGGATTGTCGGAAGGCTTTCCGAATTAGGTCCTGAGATTGTAAATAATAAACAATAATGCAGTCGTAAATAGCGGCTGCAAAAAAATTACATGTAGCTAACACTATTACAATATTATGGTGTTAGTAAATCTCTTCCGAATGAAAGGTAGGAAACAGTGTATGGTTAAGATTTTTAAATATCTAAAAGCAAAGGAATGGCGCCAAGTTATTATAAGCCTTATCTTTATAGTGGCACAGGTTTGGCTTGATTTAAAATTGCCTGATTACATGTCTACAATTACCCGGTTAGTTCAAACGCCGGGGAGTGCAATGAGTGAAATTTGGAAGCAAGGCGGATTTATGCTTCTTTGTGCCTTTGGAAGCGTTGCGTCGGCCATTATAGTAGGTTTTTTTGCTGCACGCATTGCGGCTTCATTTTCACAAAGACTTCGTAGTATGCTATTTTCCAAGGTGGATTCATTCTCAACAAATGAAATTAATCAGTTTTCCACGGCCAGTCTAATTACTCGTTCCACCAACGATATCACGCAAATACAGTTGATTATTACAATGGGGCTTCAGATGATAATAAAAGCACCTATTATGGCAGTATGGGCACTTTCAAAAATTGCAGGAAAGGGTGTTGAATGGTCAATTGCAACGGGTATATCGGTATTACTATTGGTTGTAGCTACTACCTTAATAATGATTTTTGTTATGCCTAAATTCCGTAAAATGCAGACTTTGACTGACAACCTGAATAAAATAACTCGGGAAAATCTAACCGGACTTAGGGTTGTACGTGCTTATAATGCTGAGAGCTATCAGGAAGAAAAGTTTGAAAAGGCTAATAAAGAGTTAACACAAACTCATCTTTTTACCAGCCGTGGCATGGCAATCGTAATGCCTATGATGAACATGGTAATGAGTGGAATTACCTTAGCTATATATTGGATTGGTGCGAACCTAATTAACAATGCTGTTGCTATGGATAAGCTGGCCATATTTTCAAATATGGTCGTGTTCTCAGCCTATGCAATGCAAGTCATCATGTCGTTTATGATGTTTGCGATGATGTTTATATTGCTGCCAAGAGCATCCGTATCTGCTAAACGTATTAATGAAGTGCTGGACACCGTGCCATCTATTATTGATGGGACAGAACACAGTGGTAAACCGGGGATTGTTGGGGAGGTTGAGTTCAAAAATGTAAGCTTCAAATATCCTGGAGCCGCTGACTATGTTTTGAAGGATATTAGTTTTACAGTAAAGCAAGGAGAAACCATTGCTTTTATTGGTTCGACTGGTAGTGGCAAAAGTACGCTTATCAACCTCGTGCCACGCTTCTATGATACAACTGAAGGCGAAGTATTGGTTGACGGTGTGAATGTGAAGGATTATGTGGGTGAGTCTTTATATAATAAAATCGGCTATGTTCCGCAAAAGTCAGTTTTGTTTAAGGGGACAGTAAATTCTAATGTAAATTACGGAGAAAACGGAAAAGATGCTGCAACTGAAGACGAAATAAAAAAAGCTGTTTCTGTTGCACAAGGCACAGATTTCGTTGAATCTATGAACATGCAGTATGAAGCGGATATCTCTCAAGGCGGACTTAATCTATCTGGCGGTCAAAAACAGAGAATCGCCATAGCCCGTGCTGTGTGCCGCAAACCAGAAATCTATATCTTTGACGATAGTTTTTCGGCACTGGATTATAGAACAGACCGCATACTGCGTAGTGCTCTTAAAGAAGAGACAGCAGGTGTTACAAGTATGATTGTTGCACAGCGAATTGGAACAATCATGGATGCTGACCAAATCATTGTTCTTAACGATGGTGTGATGGTTGGCAAAGGCACGCATAAGGAATTGCTGTCATCGTGCAAAGTATATAAAGAGATTGCGCTATCACAGCTTAGCGAGGAGGAACTTGTGTCATGAGTGAAAATACAATGAAAAGACCATCACCTATGGGTGGAGGTCGCAGAATGGGCGGCCCAGTTGAAAAGCCAAAAAACTTCAAAGCGACTTGGGCTAAGTTAATTGAATACTCTAAATCCTATGTACTGGTAATTATTATTGCACTAATATTAGCTGCCATAGGCACTGTGCTAATGATTATAGGCCCGGAAAAGCTTAAGGATATGACAAATGAAATTGCAAAAGGTCTTCCTGCTCTAATTAATGGGAAACCCATACTTGGAAGTATTGACATGGATGCCATCACTAATCTCGCTTGGATGCTGGTTATCTTTTATGCTGGTTCTGCTTTGTTGGGTTTTGCTCAAAGCTTTATTATGGCGACTGTTACACAGAGAATATCTAAAACCATGCGTACTGATATCTCCCAGAAAATAAATCGACTGCCTCTTCGGTATTTTGATAAAACCAGTTATGGAGATGTGCTAAGCCGCGTTACGAACGATGTCGATGCAATAGGACAAACTATGAATCAAAGTATCGGAACGCTTGTTACAGCGATAACTACATTCGTTGGTGCTTTGATTATGATGTTCTACAACAGCTGGATTCTTGCACTAACTTCTGTTGGGGCAAGCTTGATTGGATTTGTTCTCATGATACTGATAATGAAGAAATCACAAGGGTATTTTGTGTCCCAGCAAAAAAACCTCGGAAATATTAATGGTCATATCGAGGAAATTTACTCCGGACATAACGTGGTAAAGGCATATAACGGCGGACGAGAATCAAAGCAAACCTTTGAAAAAATAAATGAAAAGCTATATAGCAGTGCATGGAAGTCGCAATTTTTGTCAGGAATGATGATGCCTTTAATGCAGTTTGTCGGTAACTTCGGATATGTTGCTGTTTGCGTGCTTGGTGCTGCCCTTGCTATGAATGGCACTATATCTTTCGGCGTGATTGTTGCTTTTATGCTGTATGTCCGCTTATTTACACAACCTCTCTCTCAAATGGCACAAGCTGCAAACAATCTGCAAAGAGCCGCGGCTGCTGGAGAAAGAGTATTTGAATTTCTTGATGAAGAAGAACTTGAGAATGAGAGTCAAAAGATCAAGGCTTTACGAGATATAAAAGGAGATGTTGAATTTAAGAATATTAAATTTGGATATATCCCTGAAAAGACAATTATCCACGATTTCTCCGCAAAGATAAGACCGGGGCAAAAGGTAGCTATTGTGGGTCCGACGGGTGCGGGTAAAACAACGATAGTGAATCTGCTAATGCGGTTCTATGAATTGGATGATGGTGAAATCTTGCTTGATGGGACGCCTATCAGTCAAGTGACAAGGGAAAATGTCCATGATCAGTTTTGTATGGTTTTGCAGTACTCATGGCTTTTCGAAGGTACAATTAAGGAAAACATCATTTTCAGCAAACAAGGTGTAACAGATAAACAGGTTGTTGATGCCTGTAAGACCGCTGGATTGCATCACTTTATCCAAACCCTACCGAATGCTTATGAAACCATTTTAAACGATAAAGTCAGCCTGTCCGAAGGACAAAAACAACTTATTACTATTGCTCGCGCTATGATTCAAGATGCGCCATTACTAATTCTTGATGAAGCGACAAGCTCTGTAGATACACGAACCGAGCGTATCGTACAGGCAGCAATGGACAAGTTGACAGTCGGCAGGACTTCATTTGTTATAGCACATAGGCTTTCTACAATTAAGAATGCTGATGTGATTCTAGTAATGAAGGATGGTGACATTATCGAAAGTGGCAGTCATAACGTATTACTTGAAAAGAACGGTTTCTATGCGGAGCTGTATAATAGTCAGTTTGAAACAGTTGCATAGTAAGAATCCGTAGAAACATTTAAGGGGGTGATTGAGAATCTTGATTAAAGTATAAGTGCTGTAAATACCAGTCCCAGCGGTCTTGAAGAAAAATCTTATTAAAAAAGGAGAATTATCATGCAAGGAATTATTGAGCTATTATTTGACATTGCGTATCTTTCCACTGTAATCATTATGGGAATTATAATGATAAAAAACAGTAACGACAACAAGCAATATAAGCTATTTGGAATTATGGCAGTAACCTTAGGAGTAGGCGATGCTTTTCATCTTGTACCCAGAGCATTAGCGCTTAATACAACGGGGCTTGAAAACTTCACCAGTGCGTTAGGAACCGGCAAGTTTATCACCTCAATAACAATGACTGTATTTTATATAATACTGTATTATGTTTGGCGTTTACGCTATAAAGTTGAGGGGAAAAACGCATTAACTTTTTCAATTTATGCATTAGCGGCTATAAGAATTGTACTTAGCTTCATGCCTCAAAATGCATGGACCAGCGCTACACCTCCATTAGACTGGGGTATTTACCGTAACATTCCTTTTGCCGCGATGGGGATTCTAATCATTGTATTGTTTTATCAAAGTGCTAAAGAAGCAAACGATGTTGCATTTAAAGACATGTGGTTGACCATTGTTCTTAGTTTTGCATTTTATATCCCAGTAGTTTTATGGGGCGATAAACATATGCTTATTGGAATGCTTATGATACCTAAAACATTAGCCTATGTTTGGACGGTTTATATTGGGTTCAGTGAAATGAGAGGATTAAATAAACAGAAAATATCCTAGTTGTTCATGACAGCAAGAGCCCTAAATGCAATTAAGAATGGGAGGGTTTCTTCATGCCTGTTTATTTTTAGTCTCAATCATAAATTGATTTGTTTGCCCCATTTTATAGGCTAATTTTATCATTTCTTTTTCTTCTACAGTTAAATTTCTATTGAACATTTTTTCAAATTGTAAAAACAGATTTCTCTTATCCAGCTTCATTTTTGGCACTTGTCCAGTTCTTCTTCTAGGGGCTGAAAGAGTTGAAAAATCATATATTTGGGGCTTTATACAATGGGTATGAAGTTTTTTGAAGACCTCTGCAGTATATAGGGAATCATGAAGGGCATTATGAAATTGTGCATCAAGAGGAATGCCGAGAAGTTCTACGGCATTTCTAAGTCCAATACTGCTGCCATTGGGATTATTCAGAAATCTTGCAGCTACAGATTGAACATCCACATATTTCTTTGGAAGTAGTTTTTTATGAAGTTTATGGTACATGGCATTCCTGTATAGTTCCTTTAAATCTACAGTACCCCATACGCAAAATACATCGTTATTACTATCAATAAAATCTAAAAACTTCTTATATACCTCGTCAAAGGGCAAGGATTCCTTTAAATCTTTCATTGAAATTTTTGTAATATCTTTTACAAAGGGATGAAGTCTTTTATAGATTTCTGGTTTAACAAGGAAATGGAATGTATCTATGGTTTCTAAATTTTCATTAAGTTTGACAGCTCCGATTTCTATTATTTCGAAAGGACATTTAATATTATTAACAGGTTTGCCTGTTTTTTTGAAATCAAAGCCTTGATTGAATTCTAAATCGAATATAATAAAATCCATAATTGTGGCTCCTTTAAGACATAGATAAAAATTGCCCGGTTTAATCGGGCAATTTTTTATAAAGTTTGTGCATATACTTGTTCTACCTTTTCCGTAAAAAAGGTAAAAATCTCATCGGAGAATTGTGAACCGGAAGTTGAATCATAGATGGAAATAAGGCCATTTTGGGACAAAGAATATAAATTAGAAATATTTGTATTAGGATTATAAATGAAAAAGAGATCCCCAACTAATTTTTGAGTTGAATCTGCTTCTTCTTCCATTTTAAAATAAGGACGGATATCTTCAGGAAATTCATCAATGTCCTGATACTGTTGTTTAGGGATATCGGAAAACACCGAATCACTTTGAACTATTGCTTTAATCATTTCATCAATAGGAGCAGCTTTCTTATTTGAAACCCTTCCTGAAATCTGATTAAATGTTGCAAAAGCAAATAAAATTACAAATAAACCTACAAAAAGCCAAATAAACCCTTTACCATTGTTTTCTTGCATAATTAATACCTCCGTGCTGTATGTAGTTTGTAGAAAATTTAACCTATGAACTAGTATAGCAGTTTTAGGATCTAAATACAACGATTCAATTACAATTGTTTTTTTGGAATATAGTGGATATAGCTATTGAAATATATTCCATTAATTGGTATTATATTAATGATTTTACAAAAAATAATACCATAATGGGGGACTGAAAATGAAGAAGAAAACATATCTTGACTTAATTACTAAGATGATATTTATTCTAGGGGTTACCACTATTATATTAGGACTAGGTCCTAATATAATATCTGCCGAAGAAAATAAGCCTAGGGAGATGATAGATTTTGGTGTAGAGCTAGGCATATTGCAAAAGGGCACGGCTAAAGCATTGATTAATGGATATTGGGTACCTTCATTTACACATGAAGGTTATACCATGATAGCATTGGCGGACTTAAACAATTATGGATTTGACATTAAATTTGATAATGAATTAAAAAAGATATCCGTAAATAAAAGTGAAATTAAAGAAGTTACGGGGTTCGATGAGGAACAGATAGAAAATAAGGAAAGAAGCCTTATAGGTAAGCCTATGGTTCATACAAATCTATCCATATATATAGGTAATAGAAAAATTCCTTGTTATGCCGTGGAGGGCTCAACTTTTATATATTTTAATGATTTGTCATTGTTTGGATATTTAGAGTGGAACAGTGGGACTAAAGAAGCCTCTTTATTACTAAATGATAATATTTATAAAAATGATTTACAGGTTGAATTAGCAGGAAACAAGATTATAAATAATAATAATAGTAATATAGATTTAAGTTTAGTTCATATTTGGCATAATGAAAAAAGCAAGGAAAACACTATAGTCCAAGATAGTGTTTATGAAATATCGGAAAATGCAATTGTGGAATTCAATGTGGATAAATTTGAACTCCATCAAAAAAACATATATTTAGGTACTGTAGTCAAGGGCAGCAATTTATTGGAAAATCCATTTTATGAACAGGATTTGGATTATTATCAATCAAAAAAGATAATTGGATATGCCCTTAAGCTTTATAAAACGCCGGAAGAAAAGTTATTATCCCTTGTTAAACCCTCAATAATAATAGGGACCATGAAAAAGGCAGCAGGGGGATTTCAAAATGGGGAGAAAGTAGAAATACTATATGCACAGAGCGGCTATTGGTATGAGTGTAAAAGTCTTACTACAGAGAAAAAAGGAAGGATTCCTTGGGGTTCTGTTGATATACCTAGGGACCCCCCTACTAATAAAAATCAAATGACCAAAGAAGAAGTAGAATCCTATGCTAATCTAAAGGGATTTACCAGTAATACTAATTATTTTGTATGGACCGACTTGGATAGACAAATGACACATGTATTAAAGAAGGAAAATGGTAAGTGGAAGCTCCTTCGCAGTATGTTATCTTCCACGGGTAAAAACATAACCCCGACCCCAAGAGGTTCTTTCACAATCAAGGATAGGGGGGCTTATTTTGGAAAAGGGTATATGTGCAAGAATTGGGTTCGAATATGGGGAGATTATTTGTATCATTCTATACTTATGGATGTAACTGGGAGCTATATATTAGAAACCAATGTCCTAGGAAAGAGAGCTTCTCAGGGGTGCATAAGGCTTTCCCTAGAAAATAGCAAATGGTTCTATAATACAGTACCTACAAATACAGCTGTATGGATAAATTAAGCAAGGTTTTTGATTTTTCTTGAAATCCTTACTTTGGAATAGATTTCTTTGTAACTTGTGGAATCTAGTTCTTCAATATAATTTTTTGTGTAGTTTTTAGAGCTGACTCCCTTAGAAATCACATAATCTACGGCTTTATTATAAGCTATGGCGGCATATATAGGGGATGGATATACACCTATGGTCCATGTGCCATTTATATTTATACGGGCAACAAAAACCATTTTATTTCGCCTGAACTCTTTGCATACCCCATAATAGGGGTTTATGATTTCAATATTATAATGTCTAAAATCATAATAATCACCGTTTTTAAAACGATAGTCCCTATCCTTAACAGCAAAATTTCTAATACCGTAACGATTAAGTATATTTTGCTGAATGCCATAATCATTAACATAAAGATAACCGTTTTTCCTATGAATTTTATGGGAGGCATAATAAAACAGGTCATCCGTATCAAATTTAAGTTCGGTCCTAGAATCTAAATAATAAGAAAAATAGTATTTATGGAGATAAATTGGATTGCCTATATAATATTTATTATCCCTAAAATTATGGATGATTACCCATTTTTCAAAAGAAAGGATATTATCCTCGGAAAAATCCTTAAGGGTTTTTTTATTTTCAAATAAAACCTGGCGTGCCTCTTTGTAGGCTTTGTTTGCCAATTGCGGGATTTTGAAACTTCCCAGGCTGATATGTTTATTATTATAAGTAATGGATGAGCGGTAATAGGCTTCTCCATTTTTTTTATATGCCTTAAGTATCCCTTTCACGCTATCCCCCCCGAAAATAATGAATAAATACAATATAACATAAAAAAATCTTTGTGTCAGAAGTAGTGGAGCTTTTATATAAAACTTGACACGAACGTCTGTTTTTATTAATCTTAATAGAGAAACTAGCATAAAGGGGTTATATTATGTCTATAGAAAAAAAGGAAAATGCATACAACAATGAGAGTATATCACTTTTAAAGGGGGCCGATAGAGTTAGATTAAGGCCAAGTGTAATATTTGGTTCAGATGGGCTTAGCGGTTGTCAACATGCCGTATTTGAAATATTAGCCAATTCTATCGATGAAGCGAGGGAAGGATTTGGAGACAAAATAGAAATAACTCTCTTTGAGGATTCCTCTATTATGATTAAGGATGATGGAAGGGGAATACCCTTAGATTATAACGAGAAAGAGAAAAGATATAATTGGGAGCTAGTATTTTGCGAGTTATACGCCGGGGGAAAGTACGATAATAATAGCGGAGAAACTTACGAATACAGCCTAGGATTAAATGGCCTTGGGAGTTGTGCGGCCCAGTACAGTTCGGAATATATGGAGGTTACTGTATACAGGGATGGATTCAAATACGATTTGTATTTTGAAAAGGGCAGTAATATCGGAGGCATGAAAAAAGATAAATACGATGGAAAGCAAACAGGAACGATTATCAAATGGAAACCTGATATTGAGGTTTTTACGGATATCCGTATCCCCATATCTTATTTTCAGGAAACCCTAAAAAAACAAGCAGTTGTTAATGCAGGCCTTGTATTTATCCTAAAAGATGAGGCATCGGGGGAAACTTATGAATACTGCTATAAAAACGGGATTCTCGACTATATCCATGAGATAGATAACAAAAAAGGTTTTTCATCTATCCAGTTTTTTGAACATGAAACAAGTGGAAAAGATAGAGAAGACAAACCAGAATATAAAGTCAAAATGCAAATAGGCTTTTGTTTTAATAACGAAATCAATGTCCTAGAATACTTTCATAACTCCAGTTTCCTAGAATATGGCGGTGCTCCCGATAAAGCAGTAAAAAGTGCATTTGTCTATGCAATCGATCAATATTTAAAATCAGAAAATAAATATAATAAAAATGAAAAAAAGATTACTTTCATGGATATAGAAGACAGCTTGATTTTAATTAGTAATTCTTTTTCTACCATAACAAGTTACGAAAACCAAACCAAGAAGGCGATTACAAATAGCTTTATACAAGAGGCTATGACGGCCTTCCTAAAAAAACAATTAGAAATATATTTTATCGAGAACAAAGAAGAAGCAGATAAAATATCCGAACAGATACTAATTAATAAAAGAAGTAGAGAAAAAGCGGAAAAGACTCGAATTGATATTAAAAAGAAATTAGGAGGCAAGATTGATGTTATCAATCGGGTCAAAAAATTCGTAGACTGTAGGACAAAGGATAAGTCAAAAAGGGAATTATATATAGTTGAAGGTGATTCTGCCCTAGGTTCTTGTAAGCTAGGAAGAAACGCAGAATTTCAAGCAATAATGCCTGTTAGAGGGAAAATCTTAAATTGTTTAAAAGCTGATGAACATAGAATATTCAAAAGTGAAGTGATAACAGACCTTCTGAAAGTTTTAGGCTGTGGGGTAGAGCTTCATAATAAATACAGTAAAGACCTTAATACTTTTAAACTGGACAAGCTCCAATGGGATAAGGTTATTATTTGCACCGATGCCGATGTGGATGGATACCAAATCCGTACATTGATTTTGACTATGCTCTATAAGCTTGTTCCTACCTTGATTAAAGAGGGAAAGGTATATATAGCAGAAACCCCACTTTTTGAAATCAATACAAATAGAAAAACCTATTTTGCCTATGATGAAGGAGAAAAGAAAAAGATACTTTCTCAAATTAGAAGCACATATACAATCCAGCGTTCTAAAGGCCTTGGAGAAAATGATCCCGATATGATGTGGGAGACAACTATGAACCCAGAAACAAGAAGACTAATAAGGATACTCCCTGACGATGTAACATTAACCCAAGAAACCTTTGAAGTCCTCTTAGGGGATAATCTAAATGGAAGAAAAAACTACATTTCCCAATACGGTTATCTTTATATAGAAGATTTAGACGTAATATAAGAAGTAGTGATAAAATTTAAAGTAGGGGCGGTTTCCATGCTGCCCCGTACAAAGGAGCAAAACCATGGAAAAAGAACTGACCATCACTCAAAAAATTACCGATACCTTGAAACAAAATTATATGCCTTATGCTATGAGCGTAATAATATCCCGAGCTATTCCGGAGATAGACGGATTTAAACCTGCCCATAGAAAATTGCTATATACCATGTATAAGATGGGTCTCCTTAAAGGAAATCGAACAAAATCGGCAAATATAGTAGGTCAAACAATGCGTCTTAATCCTCATGGGGATCAAGCAATATACGAGACTATGGTACGACTTACCACAGGCGCAGAATCTCTTTTAGTTCCATTTATAGATTCGAAAGGGAACTTTGGTAAACAATACTCAAAAGATATGGCCTATGCTGCCTCAAGATATACAGAGGCAAAACTTATGCCAATTTGCATGGAAATTTTTTCTGATATTGATAAAGATACTGTGGATTTTGTGGATAACTATGACGGAACAATGAAAGAACCTATGCTTTTACCTACGACATTTCCTAATATACTGGTTAATCCTAATCAAGGGATAGCCGTGGGAATGGCAAATAATATCTGTCCTTTTAATTTAAGAGAAATATGCAAGGCTACCATAGCCTACCTAAAAGATGAAAATATCGACTTATCAAAGTATATCAAATCCCCTGACTTCCCTACGGGAGGGAAAATCATTTATAATGATGGGGAAATGAATGAAGTCTTAGAAACCGGCAGGGGTAGCTTTAAGATTCGGGCAATATATGGTTATGACAAGAAAAATAATTCCATCGAAATTACCCAAATTCCTTATACTACAACAGTAGAAGCTATCATCGATAGATTGGTAGCATTGATTAAAACAGGAAAAATAAAAGAAATAAATGATATCAGGGACGAAACAGATTTGGGAGGATTAAAATTAACCCTGGATTTAAAAAGAAATATAGATCCTGATGAGCTAATGGCTAAACTTTACACATTAACTCCTTTAGAAGATAATTTTAATTGTAACTTTAATATACTTATCGATGGGCAACCACGGGTAATGGGTGTAAGGGAGATACTATACGAATGGACTAGATTTAGAATAAAATGTATTAGAAGGAAAGCAAAATTTGATATAAACAAAAAAACAGAAAAAATGCATCTGCTTTTGGGACTTCAAAAAATATTATTAAATATTGATAAAGCTGTTAAAATAATAAGAGATACCCAAAAAGAAAAAGATGTTATACCTAACTTAATGACGGGATTTAGCATTGATAAAACACAGGCTGAATTTATTGCAGAAATAAAACTTAGAAATCTTAATAAAGAATATATCTTAAATCGTACCAAGGAAATAGATATCTTAAAAGAGGAGTTAGAGAGTCTTTCAGAACTTATAGAAAACGAGAAAAAAATTAAGACTGTTATTGAAGAGGAACTTAAGGGAGTATCAAAAAAATTTGGTCAACCTAGAATAAGCAAAATCATATCAGAAGAAAAAGTGGTAACAATTTCAAAAGAAGACTTAATAGAGGATTATGCTGTTAATGTGTTTTTAACAAAGCATCAATATATTAAAAAGATTTCTCCGGCATCTCTTAGGGGCAACTCCAATCACGATTTGAAAGATGGGGATAAAATCCTACAAGAAATAGAGATTAATAATAAGGGGGATATATTGCTGTTTTCTAATAAGCAAAATGTATACAAAATAAAAGCCTATGAATTAGAAGATACCAAAGCAAGTAGTTTAGGGGATTATATTCCGAATGTAATTGATTTAGACGAAGATGAAGAAATTATCTTTATTACCCACGGGGGTACCTATGAAGGGAATTTATTAATTGCCTTCGAGAACGGCAGAGTTGTAAAAATACCCTTAAGACTATACGAAACAAAGCAAAACAGAAGAAAACTTCTTAATGGATTTTATGGCCGTTCAAAATGTATACGAATCCTTCATATTGTTGATGATATAGATATCCTTTTATTAAGAAATGATAATAGGGGCGCCTTTATTAATACTAGCTTGATTAGCGTAGGAAGGCAGAGGTCTACTGCCGGTACCCAGGGAGTTAAAATGACCAAAAAAACAATACTAAAATCATTTTTTACAGTGGATGAATTTCCCAACGAGGACATAGAAGATTTCAGGAGAAACACTCTCCCTGCTGCCGTTAAATCTATTTACAAACAAACAAAACTAAATATATAAGAAAGGCTCTGGTGTAATGAAAAACGACATTAAAAAAATACTATTTACCGAGGAAGAATTAGCAAAAAGGGTACAGGAACTTGGAGAAATTATTTCTAAAGATTATGAGGGAGAGGAGATTACCGTCATAGGAATCCTCAAAGGCTCTAACATATTTATGGGGGATTTAATCCGTAAAATAGACATCCCTGTATACATTGATTTTATGGTGGTATCAAGCTATGGACAGTCTACAGAAAGCAGTGGAGTAGTTAGGGTATTAAAAGACTTAGAACAGGATATAGAGGGGAAAAACATACTAATAGTGGAGGATGTTATAGATACAGGGCTAACCCTAAACTATCTAAAGGAAAACCTACTAAGGAGAAACCCTAAATCCTTAAGGATTTGTTCATTATTAGATAAACCTGCAAGACGCAAGGTAGATTTATTTATAGATTATATAGGATTTGAAATACCAGATGAATTTATTGTAGGTTACGGGATTGACTATGCAGAGAAATATAGAAGCCTCCCCTATGTAGCAGTGCTGAAAAATGAAATATACGAATAATAAAAATTCAATCTAAGGCGATGCTATGCACATATTCTTCAAAAATCCTTCAAAAAATTTTGACAAAAAAACAATCATAATTTATACTACTATTGTCAGATAAAGAGGAAAGAGGAGAAGGTATATGATAACTGTTGAGGTATGTATTGGAGTTGATTGCCACTTTAAAGGAGCTTACAAGGTTGTTAGTGCTTTGGAAAAATTAGTAAAGCAAAATAATTTTACAGATAAAGTTATAATTAAAGGTGGATTTTGCTTGGGTAATTGTACAAAAGCAGTGTCAGTTACGATTAATAAGGAAGAAGTATATTCTGTTCAACCGGAAAATGTGGACAAATTCTTCAAGGAACATATTCAGAGCAGGATAGAACTATGTAGTCTGTAGTATTCGTTAGAAAGTTTTGAAACTATGAATAAATACATATTAACAGTGTAATACATAAGAAGAATACGATAAAGAAGGAGAATGTCTATGGAAAAAAATCCGATTGTTACGCTTACTATGGAAAATGAAGATAAAGTAAAATTAGAATTATACCCTGATAAAGCGCCTAATACAGTTAATAATTTTATTTCTTTAATAAATAAGGGTTTTTACGATGGTATTATTTTTCATAGGATTATAAAAGGATTCATGATTCAAGGGGGAGACCCAGAGGGTTCAGGAATGGGAGGACCCGGCTATAGTATCAAAGGTGAATTTAAGATAAATGGAGTCGAAAATAACCTTAAACATAAAAAAGGAGTCATATCTATGGCCAGGGCTCAAAACCCCGATTCGGCAGGCTCACAATTTTTTATTATGCATGAAGATTCCCCACATTTAGATGGACAATATGCATCTTTTGGAAAAGTAATAGAAGGCCTAGAAATAGTTGATAAGATTGCCGATGTTAAGACAGACTATTCAGACCGCCCCTTGGAGGAACAAAAAATTAAAACAATGACCGTAGATACTTTCGGTAAAAAATATCCCGAACCACAGATAATATAAAAAACCCCGCATAAGCGGGGTTTTTTATATTTAAAGCATAAGCTTTGGATGGAAGATAATAATAAAATTAAAGTAGGTTAGAAAGCGGGAAATAAAATAATTGGAGATTTGTAGACCTTTACAAAATCCGCCGGTGAGGTTGTACCTGATATATTATTAACTAATTTTATAATAGTAATAGTCTGATTGGAATGAAGGTCATGTTTCATCGTTAAGGGAAAGGGAAATTTATTGTTAAATTAGCTGACAGGATGATAGAAGTTATATTTCGGGTATGGAACACACCCTATAGTGTACCCTTGAGATGTTTTTTATCCGAGAAACCGGGAATATTAATGGGAATTTGATAAATTACAACATATAGTACAAGACTTACAAAAAACCATACATCATATCAAGGATGGAATGCTGCTTAATCATAACGGTGGATATAATAATGAGTACAGAAATGATAAAAGATGCAGCCTGGAAACTTTTAATCTTATTTAAGGTTTGATTTTTCTTAAGAGCAATATAAACCGCCATGGTATCGATAACATGCATACTTGGAGCGGAATTAGTCGGATTATCTGTAGAGTAAATAAGGGCAATAAGCCTAGAAAAAACATCTGTATCTGTAATAACAGGTCTTAGCTTTTGTCCGTTTGGGAAGATTATAAATATTACAAAGGAAAGAGTCATCCCTGTAAACATAAAAAGAGCAAGACGATAAAAATCTTCTTTGCAGTTAAAACCTAAATACACCAAAGAAGCAGTAATAAAAACATACCAAAAAAGGTAAGGCACTACCATTATGGGTACAAAAGGAATATGGCTATCAATAGGGTGGTACATATAGTATTTAGGTATTGTTGTTTTATTAAGATGCTGATAACCTAACAAGATAACAAAATAGTAAAGAAGAATAAAAAAATGTTTGTTTTTATATAGAAATTCTTTTATTGGCTTCATAAGATCCCCTTTTCTTTTAAATAATATTGTCCTTGCATAGTATAGGCTATTTATGGAATAAAATCAATATCAGTGTAAAAAAACGTTAAAAACTTTCAAAGTGGGAATAATTATAAAAAACCTTTGGGAGTTGATGTATTGAGTACCTATGATAACGCAAAGGCAATGAGAGAACTAAGAAAAAGGAGAAAGCAAAAAGGGTTATGCACCAGATGCGGTAAACCTGTAAAGCATGGCAATGTCCAGTGTAATCTCTGCAGAGAATATTCCAAGACCTATGCCCTTCTTCATCCAAAAGAAAAGGTTATAATTCGCAGCTTGAAATCTTGGGATATAAAAAACACCAAACTATACAATATCCTAATGGATAAAAAGATCTCCATTCCACAATTGGCAGAGATGGTAGGGGTATCCTCAAGAAGTGTAGATAGATGGGTGTTTGAAGGTTCAATCCCTAAAATAGAAAATAGGGAAAAGGTGAATGCTCACCTTGGCATAGAAATATTCGAAGTAGAATAAACCAATCATTTAGGATTTAGCTCGTTTTGAAGAGCTGATTCTTTTATAAAACATTACCATACATCCGGCAGTAGTTCTTTCTGCTAAGGGTAGTATACATCTGGTGATACGATAAAATCTTTGTTCATCTTCTTCGATTATCTTAAATCTTTTATAAAGTTTCATAGCTGTTCTTGCATTTAATTTAATATATTCCTCAAGGGAATCTAATATATAAGCCCCTCTTTCCACTTTGAAATTCTTTATATATCTATATGTTCTCTTTACAAAAGTTTCGTATTGCCTATGGTTATCCAGCAGCCTTACATTGGCATGTTGGGGTATAACCATATCTTGAAGAATATGAAGGGCTGCCCCTAGATAAAACATGGATTTTTCCCTTTCCGCAACTTTCCATAAATTTATTGCTTTGGTATAATATTTATCGGATAAAACCTTGGCATTGACCCTGCCATAAAGCCCTTTATCCGTGTATGGATTATAAAAATGGGCACTGCTTTTAAAATCCTGATCGGCCCAGACGGCTCCTTCGTTAATCGAATCAATATATTTTTCAAAAAAACTGTATTCTTTAGTATAGCCATCATTCATTAATATCTGAAGAGCCGAGAAATTAATAAATTTATGAACTTTACACTGGGTCCTAATAACGGATTTTTTAAGAGGGTTAAGCATGGCAAAAGACAACCTTAAAGTCTTATTATAGCTGTTTTCTATAAAACCCATTATAACCTCCATTCTGCCCCGAGGGCATAAAAATAAAGAATGTTATTTGTATTAGTCTTAGCAGAAATAAATAATTTATTGATTTATTACAAAAGATTTTGAGCTTTTTTGAATATATGTTATTATTGATAAATGACATAGCATTATTATATTGATAAAGTTGGAGGAAGCATATGAATTTAAGTACAATTTTATTTGATTTGGACGGAACATTATTGCCTCTTGACATGGAAAAGTTTATGAGTATTTATTTCGGAGAAATGGGAAAATTTTTTGCTGATTTAATAAATCCTAAAGAATTAGTTTCTAGCATTTGGAAGGCAACTGGGGATATGGTTAAAAATACGGATTTTAGGACCAATGAAGAAGTTTTTATGGAATCCTTTGAGAAATATATAGGAAAAGATATAACACAGTTTAAAGAAAGATTTGATTATTTTTATGATGAGGGGTTTTTGGCAGCTAGGGATGCCGTAATTGAAGTTCCCATAATAAAAGATATAGTAAATCTTTTAAAAGAAAAGGGATACCAAATGGTAATAGCAACCAATGCCTTATTTCCTAAAAAGGCAATTCTTCATAGAATAAGATGGGCAGGATTTAATCCAGAGGATTTCATACATATTACTTCCTATGAAAAAAGCCATTATTGCAAACCTCAAATTAAGTTTTATGAAGAAATACTTCAAGATATAAAAAAGGATTCAGCGGAATGTATAATGGTAGGAAACGATGTGGAAGAAGATTTAGTTGCAGGGAAACTAGGAATGGAGACCTTTTTAATAGAGGATTTTGTTATTCGCAAGGGTGAAGACAAAATTGAAAGCACATATAAGGGCACATACGAAGATTTTTATAAATTTGTTGAAAGTCTTCCTGATATCCAAAACTTTCATAAAAAACATGGCTGTTCCCATAAGTAAATTCAAGCAATATGGTAAAAATAAAGATATAAGTATTGACATTGGGTAAAAATAAAATATTTTTCATAACCACGTTGACATTAACCCAAATATGTGATACTTTTAAATAGGCAATATGCCAAATAAATAATTGTTTTGGAGGATTTTAAATGAAAAAAGGTACAGTTAAATGGTTTAACGCAGAGAAAGGATTTGGCTTTATTTCTGTAGAAGGTGAAGATGATGTATTCGTACACTTCTCTGCTATCCAAGGAGATGGATTCAAAACTTTGGAAGAAGGTCAAGCAGTAGAATTCGACGTTGTTGAAGGTGCTAGAGGACCTCAAGCAGCGAATGTATCTAAATTATAATAATAAACTATTATATATTTAAGTATGTCGCTACACTAATGCCACCCAGTTGGGTGGCATTTTTATGTAGCTAAAAATTAATTATATTATTTCAATTTTTATGATATAATCTATAAATAAATATCTTTTTTATAACTTGAGGAGGAAATCCAATGAGTCAAATAAAATACAAAAGTACCAGGGGAGGACAAGAAAACATACTAGCTTCCCAAGCCATAGTTCAAGGAATAGCCAATGATGGTGGATTATTTGTACCAGAAAAACTACCTAAATTAGAGTATAGCCTAGAACAATTAAAGGATATGAACTATCAGGAACTAGCTTATCATATAATGAAACACTTTCTAAGTGATTTTAAGGAAAACGAATTAAAAGAATGTATTGATAAGGCCTATGATAAGAAATTTGATACTGATGAGATAGCACCTTTAATAAAAAAAGGGGGGGCTTATTTTTTGGAATTATTCCATGGGCCTACTTTAGCATTTAAAGATATGGCACTTTCTATATTGCCCCATCTTCTAAAAACCGCAGCTAAAAAACTTAATATAGAAAAGGAAATAGTAATTCTAACTGCTACCTCCGGAGATACGGGAAAAGCAGCTCTAGAAGGTTTTGCTGATGTAGAGGGAACAAAAATTATAGTGTTTTTTCCTCAGGATGGGGTAAGTGAAATCCAAAAACGTCAAATGACTACACAGACCGGTGAAAATACATATGTAATAGGCATAAAGGGAAATTTTGATGACGCCCAAAACGGAGTTAAACAAATATTTGCAGATACCGAGTTTAACAAAAAACTAAATGAAAATGGATATATGTTATCATCTGCTAACTCTATCAATATAGGACGCTTGGTGCCTCAAGTGGTATATTACTTTTATGCGTACTTCCAAATGGTGCAAAAGGAAGAAATATCTTTAAATGATGCTATAAATGTGGTAGTTCCTACAGGAAACTTTGGAAATATATTAGCAGCTTTCTATGCTAAAGAAATGGGACTTCCCATTAAAAAATTAATATGTGCATCCAATGATAATAAAGTGCTATATGATTTCTTTGACACGGGTAAATATGATAAGGAAAGGGAGTTTATACTGACAGTATCCCCTTCTATGGATATTTTAATTTCTAGTAATTTAGAAAGACTCATATATCAAATTGCCGATGAGAATCCTAATACAACAAAAGAGTTAATGGAAGATCTAAGAATCAAGGGTAATTATCAAATAACAGCCACTATGAAAGATAAATTAAAAGACTTTTATGGAAGTTTTGCTACTCAAGAAGAAACCCTAAAATCTATAAAGGAATTATTTGAAAACTCAGGGTATTTGATGGATACCCATACTGCAGTAGCTTATTATGTGTATAAGACCTATACAAAAAAGACAAAGGATAATACAAAGGCTATTATAGTATCCACCGCAAGTCCATACAAATTTACAAATAGCGTTATGAATGCCATAGACGATAAATATGACAAATACTCGGATTTTGAACTAATGGAAAAAATGAAGGAACTAACTAAAAATGATATCCCCTTAGGGATAAAAGATATCGACAAACGACCAATCCTCCATACTACTGTATGTGGGAAAGATGAAATGAAAAAGATGGTAGATGAGATATTAAGATAATCTAAGATTTATGGTCCTATTGCTTAATTATAGCAATAGGACCATAAACTTTTGCACATAAAAAATGAATATGCTATATTATAGTACGGTAGGAGCCTTATATTAAGATGATTAATTAATAAATATAAATAAATTAGGAGGATTAATTATGTTCAAAGATGTAGGGTATAATGAATATGCTAAGCAGTTGCTAGAGCAGCTTCCTAAAGGCGCTTTTTTGACTACAAAAACCGATAAAGATACCAATACTATGACCATTGGCTGGGGAAATATAGGTTTTATGTGGAAGAAGCCAATTTTTACTGTTATGGTTCGTTATTCTAGATATACCTATGATATAATCGAAAAAAACAGTGAATTCACCATTAGTATTCCTCTAAAAGGACAGCTAAAAAAGGAGCTGGGCTTTTGTGGAACAAAATCAGGAAGGGATATTGATAAATTTAAAGAATGTAATCTAAAAATTTCAAAGGGTAAGGTTATAGATACACCTATAATCGATGGTTGTAATCTATATTATGAGTGTAGAATAGTCCATAAACAGACGATAGAACCCGGGCTATTAGATTCCTTAATCAATAAAAAATCTTATTCCAATCATGATTATCATGTGATATACTATGGAGAGATTCTAGCAAGTTATATTGATGAACTAAAATAAACCAGCTCATAGTTAGAAATCTATACTAGATAAGATAAAGAAAAGGAGTAATATTCATGAATTTGTATCAGCAATGGGAAAAGTCCATAGACTCACAACCTACTAAGGAAGCACAAACAAAGTATATTCAAGATTATCTTGAAAAAGAGAAAAATGTCTACGAAAAGATTTTAGGAGAACACACTCAGGAAGTTAGTGGTGTATTCAAGGATTTGGCAAAAGAATACAAAATGACTAATGTTGAGTTTGCAGGTTTTATAGATGGTATTAATACCAGTATATCTCCAGAAATTAATTTAGAAGAACTCACTGAAGATACTAGCATTCACCTAAATATCGATTATGAAAAACTTTACTGGAATATGCTAGATGCAGGAGCAGAGTGGCTATATACGATTTCAGCATGGGATAATATTTTAACAAAAGAAAAAAGAGATGAAATTAAAAAAGAATACAATCAATCAAAAATAGTTATAAAGCCTAAAAAAGTAGGAAGAAATGAACCTTGCCCCTGTGGCAGTGGCCTAAAATATAAGAAATGCTGTGGAAAATAAAATATAAAAAATACCCGCTTAGCGGGTATTTTTTATAGGGCATTATTAGAACCTAATACATCTTTGATTTTTAGTTCTACCAGTTTTTCAATTTGATCCCTTGCAGCACCAAGATATTTTCTTGGGTCAAATTCAGCTGGGTTTTCACCAAATACTTCGCGAACAGCTGCTGTCATAGCAAGTCTTATATCTGTATCCATATTGATTTTACATACGGACATGGAAGCTGCTTTTCTTAACATTTCATTTGGAACACCCGCAGCCCCTTGGATTTTTCCGCCATATTTATTGCAGGTTGCAACAGAAGCAGCATCAACAGAAGAAGCACCATGAAGTACAATTGGGAAGTTGTGGATTCCTGCAGCTTCTAATTTAGCTGTAATAGTTTCTAGACGGTCAAAATCTAATTTTGCCTCGCCTTTAAATTTATAAGCTCCGTGGCTTGTACCAATAGCTATTGCTAAAGAATCAACCCCTGTTCTTTGTACAAAGTCAACAGCTTGGTCTGGATCGGTATATGTAGCATCTTCAGCAGATACACTTACATCATCTTCAACCCCTGCTAATTTTCCTAATTCAGCTTCAACTACTACCCCTCTTGCATGGGCATATTCTACAACTTCTTTAGTTTTTGCCACGTTGGTTTCATAATCATAATGGGAACCGTCAAACATAACGGAAGTAAATCCTGCATCGATTACTTCTTTAACAGTCTCAAGATCAGGACCATGGTCCAGATGAAGAGCAATGTCAATCCCTGTTTCTTCGATTGCAGCATCAACCATTCCCTTTAAGTATCCAGGGCCTGCATATTTTAGGGCACTTTTAGATACTTGAAGAATTACAGGAGACTTAAGACTTCCTGCAGCACGGGTAATTGCTTGGACAATTTCCATGTTGTTGATGTTAAAAGCACCGATAGCATATTTTCCTTCGAATGCCTTATTAAACATTTCTTTTGTTGTTACTAATGCCATTTTTACTCCACCTTTCAAAAGATTAATAATACATAGACCAATTACTCCTTAACTATTATAATGGTTAGCAGTGGATATTACAACAACTTTAGGGTTAGTTTTAGTTAAAAAAACAACAATCAACTAAAAGCTTATAAGGATGTCTTCATAATTTACCATATATAATAGATTAAATCATATTATAGCACAATATACAAAAATTTACAATTGACTAAATAATAATAAAGTGATTAACAAAACATATTTTTGTGTTATATTAAATGTAGCAATTATTCACAGAAGGGGTGCTATTATGGGATTATTTAAAAGAGAGCGGAGAATACTAGATCTTATGAACCAGCATATGGCAGCTGTTCTAGAGTGCAATGAGTTATTTATCCATGCCTTAGATGAACTAAACTGCAAAGGATTAAACCCTGAAATCGAAAAAATGGCTAAAGAGGTAGATAGAGCAGAAGCTAAAGCAGACAGTATTCGTCATGAAATTATTCAATCCCTCCTAAAGGGGGCATTGCTTCCTGAATCAAGACGGGAGATTTTAAAACTCATTGAATTAATAGACGATATTGCAAACAAATGTGAGGAAACAATTAAGCAGATTTTCCTCCAACAAATCGAATTTTTCGATGAACTTAAACCTGCTATAGGGGAAATAAATAGTAAAACGAAGATTCAGTTAAAATATCTTAAGGAATTAATCAACGATATTTTTAACAATTTCCATCAATTGGAAACAAATCATAAAAAACTTGTTAAAATTGCAAAATTAGAGTCGGAGATTGATGAAATAGAATACAATGCAATACGTACACTTTTTAGAATGGATATAGAGTTAGCAAAGAAGAATCAAATTAAAACTATAATTTCTGATATAGCAGATATATCGGATGTAGGAGAAGATATATCCGATATGCTAGAAATGATTATGGTATTAAGAAAGGTATGATAATCATGATATCACCTTCAGTTATTTCAGGGGCGGTGTTAGGATGGGCTTTGGGTAGCAATGGCGCTTCTAGTTGTTTTGCCGTTGCTGTATCCACAAGAAAGGTAAAATATAAAACAGCTATAATACTAACAGCAGTATTTGTGATAGTAGGGGCTTTCCTAGAAGGAGCAAGAGGGCTCTCTAAGGTAAGCACCTATTCTTATAACAGCGGTATAAACACAGAAATGCAAGCCTTTTTGGCTATGTTAGCCGCAGCTATTACAGTGACAATTATGACTATGTTTCGCCTACCCGTATCTACTTCACAGGCCGTTATAGGGGCAATTATAGGTGGTGCAATAATAAATGGAAGAGCAGATTTTTCCGAAGGGATTAAATTTTTTACGGCATGGCTTACTACCCCTTTTACAGCTGCCATTCTCGCCTTCATCTTATACAAAATCTTTGAGAGATATATAGAAAAAAGAATTAAGAATTATGGGATATACGATAATATTATTAGGATTACGTATTATGTATCAGGTATTTTTGCTGCATATTCCTTAGGGGGAAATAGTGTTGCCAATGCAACTGCCATATACACAGGAAATATAAATATATTAACTACTAAGGAGGCCTTGTTAATCGGGGGCATAACAATGGCTATTGGGGTAATCACCTACAGTAAGGGTGTAATGAAGACAGTAGGGGAGAACCTAGTGACTCTTTCGCCGATATCTGGTTTAATCTCTGTAATTGCATCAGCTATGACAGTCTTTATTTTTGTCAAAATAGGAATACCTGTACCGACTTCCCAAGCTGTGGTAGGTGCCATAGTAGGTATTGGTCTTGTAAAAGGAGTAAACACCATAAGCTTTAAAACAGTCCGTAATATTTTAATGGGTTGGTTTGGAACCCCTACAATTGCAGGAATAATAAGTCTTTTGCTATTTTTTAAGTTCTCATAAATCTTTATAAGAGCTAAGAAAGGATAAGCCTATGATTTTTTTAGTAATAATTATCGGCATAATTATATTAGATCAATATACAAAGAAAATTGCCCTACAAAACTTATATGAAGGGAAATATTATCCTATATTCGATAATAAAATCCATTTAACAATTCATAAGAATAAAGGGGCAGCGTTGAATTTATTTGAAAGATTTCCAAGGACTATAAAGATAATTACAATTCCCCCCATTATTGGTCTTGTATTATACATTCTAAAACTAATTAAGGGCAAAGGATTTGTTTTGACAAAATTAGCTGTAGGATTTATCATAGGAGGTGGGATAGGAAACTTAATAGACAGAATAAAAAAAGGCCATGTGGTGGATTTTTTTATTTCAATTTTAAAAGATGCCCTATTTTCAATATTGCGGATATATTCATCATCCTGGGAGCGATACTTTTACAAATCTTAATTTTTATCAAGAAGTTTCCGATTGGAAAATAATACCTTAATAGGTGGGGGGGGTATAATGGCGGAGGAGTTTAAACAAATAATTTCTGCAGCGGATTTAAAACCCGGCATGATTTTAGCAGAAGATGTGTTTAGTTTGACAGGGTTGCGACTTCTTGTCGGAGGAACTGAGCTTAATGAAAAAAATATAAATAAACTTAGGATATATAATATCGATTATGTTTTTATTAATGAGAAAGTATCCATTGGATATATGCGAAGAGAGCCTAAAGAGGTAGATAGCAGAAGCATCAAAAAGGCAGAAGCCTTTAATACTTTTAAATCCTCCTATGAAACCAATTTAGATGCCCTCCATAATCATATAATGGATATAGGTGAAGGTAAAACCATAAACATATCGGAACTGTTTACCATGAGCAAGGATATGATAGATATACTAGAATCAAAAAGCGATATATTTGCCTTTCTCCATAATCTAAGATCCGGTGATGATTATACCTATACTCACTCAGTAAATGTTTCCTTGCTTTGTAATATATTTGGGCAATGGTTAGGCATCTATGGGGAAGAGCTTAAGAATCTAACCGTGGCAGGATTAATCCACGATATCGGAAAAACAAAAATTGATACTAAGATATTAAATAAACCGGGGAAATTAACACCAGAAGAGTTTGAGGAAATCAAAAAACATACAATCTATGGATTTAGAATGATAGAAAGTCAGGACATACATAATGATATAAAAATGGCAGTCTTAATGCACCATGAAAAATATGATGGAACAGGATATCCCCTAGGGGCAAGAGAAAACCAAATAAATGATTTTGCAAAAATCGTAGCCATAGCAGATATCTATGATGCTATGACCTCTGATAGATCATATAGAGAACGATTTTGCCCCTTTAAAGTGATTGAAACTTTTGAACAGGAGGCTTATGGAAAACTAGATACTAAGTTTCTTCTTTCATTTTTGAAAAATATTGCATATAATTATTTGAATTGTTGGGTGAGGTTATCCACCGGTGAAGAGGGGGAGATTATGTTCATCAATTCTAATAATCTATCTAGACCAATTGTGCGGGTAGACAATGCGTTGGTGGATTTAAGGGATGAAAGGGATTTATTTATTGATGAAATAATATAAAAGTTATATGCTTCTTGTTATTGAATAAAAAGGAAAAGCCTAAATTTATAAATGACTTGATTTTTTAGTGAAATATGATATAATAAATTTACAAATAAACGATATGTTTCCTGAGGTGTTCGACAAACCTGTTATTTTGAACCTACACTTTTTGATCGGGAATTCCATATTTTAGAGTGGATGTCAGGCCTTAAGTAATTCCCTTTGGGCGAAGGAAGGCAAATATTCTAATGAGAATACCCACCTAGCTGGGGCTAGGGCATCAAAATACAGGGAAACGGCATTTTGGGTCATAACTTAATTAAAAATACCTGCTTAGCAGGTATTTTTTTGTGGTTTTATATATTTTTATGAGAATAATCTCTTAAACTCCTCTAAGGAGAAAAAATCCTTCTTGTATTTATAAATTGATAAATCATATTCCTTAGGAAGTAGGAGATTTAAGTCTTCAGAGTTAGAACTTTCAAAGGCAACTATAAATACATCGGTTTTTGAAATCGGGTAAAAGTGTTTAAACTGTTCTATAAATACATCGGGAAGTTTTATCTCATTAAATGAAAAACTGTTACTGTGTATATGAATTATTTCTAAATCCATAAATAATTCTTCTGCTTCAACAATATACGACTCCAAATCCTTAAAGAGTATATTTTGATGGTTAGGAGATAGGAGGTTGCTTTGAACTTCCATTTGATTTAAATGGTACAATACAGGAGCAATATGGTTAGCAATGGTATCTACAATAAGCACACTTTCTTGGTCTGAAATGATGGTTTCAGAAAACTCAAAGATTGCTATAACGCCTAATAATTCAGTTTCAATCCTCTCAATACAAATTGGAACAAAAAGGGCTCCACTTCCGCAATCTAAGCAATCAGACAACTCCTTAGGAAGCAATACTGGAAGTTGATCCTTACTATTAACAATAAAATGCTCTCCTTCTATCAAACAAGACATATTTTCAGTTAAGGTAAAGATCTGAGGGCAGTTTTTCATGCCAATGGATTCTAAGATTTTAAAGTTACTATGAGAGGCATCCGATAAGGCTAAAAAACCTTTTTTTATCCCAAAGGAAATATGTAGGGTACTTAGAATTAAGCGGGATAACTGATCAACTGTAGAGGCACTGTTTATATTTTTCATTAGATGATTAAGAGAAACTAAACGGTCAAATTTATTTTGCAATAATGCCTTTTGTTCATTGGTTTCATTAAAGTACTTAGCATTGGATAAAGCTATATATGTTGAGGAGGCAAGGCTTTCAATTAATTCAAAAATTCCTTTATTATAGGGCTTTTCTGTAATACTTTCTCCTAAGGTTACAAAGCCTAGCAACTTGCCGTTTTTTATAAGAAGTACTATATATGAAGGATTAAGGAGAGGCATTATGTCTTGTATATTGTTAAAAAAGCTATTGAAAAATGCAGCATCCTCTAAATTATTCATATCCAAAATAGGCTTCATTCTATCTAGATGGTAATCGTGGGTGGGATATACGGATAACACAAAGTTATTATTGGGATTAAAAGTATCTTTCATTCCTCGGAGGGTAAAACATTCCCCCTTATCATCATATAAAAAGAAGGATGTAATGGAACTTTGGGTAAGTTCTGAAAAGACGTCTATAGAAAGACTATAAAGATTAGATAGATTAAGCTCGCTAAGGAGAACTTTAGAAGACTGATTAATTGCAAAGAGGTTGAATATCTTTTCATCTAATTCTAATTTGGCCTCATGAAGGTCTTGATAACTCTTGTAATTAGAAAGAGATGTGCTAAATAGCTGCATAAGGGCTTCAGCGATAATATAATCATCCTGTCCAAATTCAGGGTTGTTTTCTATACGATTAGTCAGTATAAACCCGTATAATTCATCCTCTACGATTAAAGGGACCCCGAGGCGAGAGGGAAATGCATAAAGTAAATCCTTAGGGAGGAAACGTTCCAAATCCTCTTCTTTTAGAATATGTCCATGAAAAGTAGCAATCATATCATAATTATTATCAAAAGGTATTGTATATGAGTTTAGATCAAAGCCTTTTGATTTTGTTAGGACATACTGATCGGATTTTTTTGCAAATACTGCAATTTGATCCACTATAAGAAGTTCATTTAAAAAGTCATAGATATAATCTAGTATTTGCTCATAACTAAATCTCTGGGAAAAAAACTGTATAGCATGAATCAATCCCGTATATCGATACAATTGGTTTGTAATTTGTTGAGAATCTTTTTGCTTGTTTACCTTGTATAAAATCTCATCATAATTCATATACAACCTGCCCCCTAATATAAGTAAGTATTTATTCTGATCTTAATTCATTGTCAAGGAGATAATAAGTTATAGGACCTCTTTCCTCATCAATAATTCTTTTGATGTGATTTCTAATAGTTAAAGTAGTATTTCCATGAATTTGGCCTGCAACGGAAATTTCACCCTCACCCTTTGTACGTAAATAAGATATATATTTTTTCCTTTCTGAATGCAATTTCTTAAGATCTTCCCTTAAAATTGCAAATTCCCTGGTTATCTTTTTTTGTTCGAATTTCTGACTGTCGGATAGATTTTCACTTCCCCTATAAATAGCTAATTTATGCTTGAAATCAACTAATTTTTCATTCATTTCTTTGATGGATGCATTTATTTCATCAAATCTGTCTTTAAACTCTCTACGATTAAAGCCCTGTAAGGTTATGGTCGTAGGGATATAGGTACGGTTGCCTACTTCATTAACAACAACTTTAATCTCAGCATCAATATTACCGCCGATGATTCTGCTGCTTCTAGACTCGAAGATAACCTGTTTTGCCTTGATATTGCAATTAATGGCATAAAACCCAATGTGTACCGTTCCTTCACATTCTATGGTACATTCAGAAGCAAATTTAGTAAATAAATCTTGTTTGCAGAATATACGGGCTTTGTTTTTCCCTGCAATTCCGCCGCGAATATAAATACAGCCATCCTTACTTTGGATATTTTCTACTCCACCAACTCCCATATCACCTAAGACTTCAATATCATTTTTGGCTTTAACTGAAAAGTTATCTTCAATAGAACCCCTTATATTGATAAAACCGTCAAAGTTGATATTACCGGTCTCAAAAGAAACATCCCCATCAATTTCAAGATAATCATAAACATAGATTACTTCATTCCTGTAAAATACAGCACCGGTTTTTTTGGCTACTAATATTGTAACGCCCTTTTCCTTATCATATACTTCTTCTACGGATTGTTTATCATAATGAAGAGGGAACTGTTTGCCAGATTTTGCAGGAATTTCTTCTCCAAGCACCGATTTGCCTGGTTCGCCGGGGGTAGCATCAATCCTTTCTCCAAGCCAATCCCCCTCACTCACCTTATTAATCAAACTTAATTCATAATGGTTAACAGTGCCGTCTTCAGTTAGTGTTGGTTTTGGTTCGATAAGTTCATACATCTTAATCTTAGAGTGTTCACCATTTACCGGTAGTTTGCCCTTGGCAATTAGGGTTTTTACCTTTGGCTTTAAGTTATACAATAAGACATCCTGCATAATCCCATATACTACACCTTTTTTCTGAAGGGCCTCTAAAATTTGTAAAGAAATTTCCTTTCTTTTTGCCCCAACTAAGTCGGAATCTGGTACAAAAAGCGTAATATAGGCTTTAAGATGGTCACTGCTTACATCAAGTTCTATTTTTTCCCTTTTGACAGCAAATTTATACATGGGTTGGGGAGCATCTAAAATAGCCCTCCTTAAAGCAAGAAAGTTTACAATCTTAACTTGGGGAAAGTCTATCAAAACTTGATTAAATTCATCTAGATTGTAACCAGCTTTAAAAGTTTCTATGTAGAAACCATCTTCTTTTTCAATTAATTGAACATAGGGATTTGAATATAAGATTTCAAAATCCATAATATCCCCCTCTTAAAATATAGTTTAATATTATTATATATTAATTTCGAAAATAAATAAACATGTAAATATTATTCTTACATTTATTTGTTGTTTTTTAACTATTTTGAACGAGCTTTGTCGAAAAAGTCCTTAGGATATTTGAGTCTATTATGTTTACAAAAAATGGTGCATACATTACCATAAAGTAAACATACATATAAAATATGGACAACTATTTAATCTACGGAAAATAAAGGAGGAAATCTATGAAAATCAAAACCATATTCTGTATAAGTATTTTTTTATGTAACATTGCTGTACTTTCTTCCTGTTATCAAGGGCTACCAAAGGATAAAACGCAAGTAAAAGGTGAAGAACTTATAATAGAAGAAAAAAAGATGGAAGCCCCTCTAACCCATAAATATGACGTAGATGCAGATATCACTGTATCTAGGGCACTGGCGGCTAAGATGATTGCTTTAACCTACAATGATTTTGGCGATATAAAAACAATGGATAGAGAGATAAAGTATAAGGATGTAAATCCTAAGGATTGGTACGATATGTACATCAATGTGGTGAGCATACAGGGTTTTATGAATGGTTCAGGGGATACTTTTAACCCCTTAGAACCTTTGACTTATTCCCAAGCCCAAACCATTTTAGAAAGGTTAGGGAAGGGAAAGTATAATGTAAAAATGAATTTATCCAAAGAAAAACAAAAGCAGCATATATCCTATAAGGAATGGGTAAATATTTACCTTAAATTAATGGATAAGCTAGCAGAGGAAAAGGGTATTGAAAAGACCTATGGTATAAGAGAAGCTTCGCTTATAGTAATAGCTACCCCTGCTAATAATACAGAGGTTGAAGCATGGAATATGGGAACAGACAAAGGAATATACAGTTTTTTTGGTCTTCCCATGGATGCTTATATCGATAAACAAATAAGAGTTCTAGTAAAGGACAAAGAAGTATTTGGTTTCATTAAAATAGAAAATGAAGAACCTACAATAACTAATTGCTATATACCCGACAGTGTTAAGGATGAAATTACAATTTTTGTAGGGGGAGTTCATAGAACATACCACACCCAAAAGGATTTTAGTGCGGAAAAAGGAAAAATAGCAGATATTAAAATAAATCTAGGAAATATATTAAGTTTAGAAAGCTTTGATGAAGAACTTAGGGGGAAGGTATTGCGGGCTGAGTCAAATAAAATCGAACTAGAAGGGCGGGGGTATATTCCTCTAGGCAATGACTATAAACTTTATAATATATCCGGGGATAAGACGGGGTGGGGCAGCCTAAGCAGTCTTACTATAGGTGAAGATATTGCAAGGTTTATTTTAAAGGATGGAAAAGTCTGTGCTGCATTAATAGAAAAAAAGCCAGAGCCTAAAAACATAAGGGTTGCCCTTAATAAGACAGGATTTACAGGGCTAATACATAAAGAAGCAATCGTAACTTCTGATGAGGAATTTATGGTTTATATTGGAGAGGAAGAAAAACTCTATAATGCAGGGGACGGATTTAATATTAATGATGTAAGTAGAAATTTATCGGATTCGGTGCCTAGGGTAAGGATAAAAACCAAATCGGGCAGGGGTAAATTAAAAGTTTTATCGATAACTAGAAACGGAGAAAATCCAAGATATCGCGGCACCTTAGATATAATGAAGTTAGATGGGGGCTATAGCATTGTTAACGAACTTCCAATAGAGGAATATTTATATGCGGTAATACCTAGTGAAATGCCTTCATCTTATGGTATAGAACCGGCAAAGGTGCAGGCAGTTACAGCTAGAAGTTATGCCTATGTCCAGTTTCTCGCCAATCGTTTTTATACTTATGGAGGAAATGTCGATGATTCGGTACAATGCCAAGTTTATAATAATATCCCTGAAAATGATATATCCATACAGGCAGTAAAGGATACAACAAACGAAGGAATAACCCATAAGGGCAATGTTGTAAATGCGAATTTTTTTTCTACTTCCTGTGGATATACGGCTAATTCGGGAGAAGTATGGGCAGATTATAGTGACAGGTCATTTCCAAGCTATACCCCCCCTTACTTAATTTCTAAAAAGCAGTTCGATGGGGAGAACTTTGGAGACCTTACAAAGGAAGAAAACATAAAAAGATTCATAAAGTCAAAGGATATAGATGCATATGATAAGGATTTTGGATGGTTTAGATGGAATGTAAGTATGGACTTAGAAGAATTAAGCGCCTCTATTAATGCCAATATAAAACAAAGATATCAAGCCAACCCCAAGCTCATTAAATTATTAGATGAAAACAATATATTCAGAAGCCGGCCAGTTGAAAATATAGGGCAGCTTAAAAAGATAGATATATTAAAAAGGGGTCAAGGAGGAAATATCACAGAAATGGTATTAATAGGCTCTAAGGCAACAGTGAAAGTACTTACAGAATACAATGTTCGTTTTCTTCTTCAACCTAAGCAATATATAAAAGGTAAAGATCATATAGTTACTAATTTATACAACGGAACGAAGATGGCTGACTATGACATTATGCCCAGTGCATTTTTTATTATAGAATCTAAGGAAGATTCAAAAGGCAATTTAACAGGATATACTTTTTACGGTGGGGGAAATGGTCATGGGGCAGGTATGAGCCAAAACGGGGTAAAAGGTATGGTAGATAAAGGATATAAGTATAAAGAAATCTTAAAACACTATTATCCAGAAACAGAAGTAAATAAAATCTATTAAGCCCACTATAAACTATAGGGTCGGTTTTCATGCCGACCCTTTTTAATCATTGACAACTCCTTTTAAAATGAAGTACAATAAAATCGTTCAAACTATGAACAAGGAGAGTTATCTATGGAAAAAGAACTGGAAATTTTAACCCATATACAGGAAAATGAGCATATTACCCAGCGGGAAATAGCAGAAAAAACAGGCCTATCCCTAGGTGCTGTTAATTTATTATTAAAAAAGATGATAAAAACCGGCCTAATAAAAATAGAAAGACTAAATGCTAGAACCCTAAAGTACATATTAACACCAGAAGGAATAAAAGAAAAAACAGCAAAAACATATCATTTCATAGTTAGAACATATGAAACCATCACTCGCATACAGGCAGTAGCAAAACTCATTTTGGAAAAGCAAAGGAAAAATGGAATAAAAACAATATACCTATACGGAAAAGAAGATGAGGTATATAATGTACTTAGGATAACCATAAGTGATATTATCGGTACTTTAGATATGGAATGCCAGCTACTAAATGATATCGACAGTATAAAAGAAAAAGAGGGCTTTATGATACTAATTTGGAATGATGATAAAAAGAATACAGTAAAAGAAAAGGACCTACCGTATATAAATATATTATCCATCTTATAAAAACAGAGGGAGGTATAACATGGAAAAGATATTAAATAAAATACTTGGTGAGCTTACAGGACTAAAACAAGATGTTGGTAATATTAATAAAAAAGTAGATACTATAGATGCACGGCTAGATACCATGGATGTACGGCTAGATACCATGGAAACACGGCTAAATCACCTAGAAACTGGCCAAAAACAGATTATGGATAGGATAGATTTACTTCATTCAAAGTCTGTTGGAGAAGATGGTATGATGACAAGTATGTTCCTATCTCAAGATAAAATTAAAAAAGACATAAGGGATATAAAAGAAGTGACTGTTAAGCTAGAAATCAGAGTGGCAGAAACGACGGTAGAGGTTGCAAAAAATAAAGAACAGATATTGAGAGTGATTAAATGAAAAAGCAAGTCCCCTTATCAAGACCTGATATTACGGATAAAGAAATAGAATATGTTAATAAAGTACTTCGCTCAGGGATTCTAAGTATAGGACCAAAAGTTGAAGAATTTGAAAAAATGATAGCAGAATATATAGGGGTAAAACATGCTATAGCAGTCAATAGTGGTACCAGCGCCCTACACTTAATTATCAAGGCCCTAGGAATAAAAGAAGGGGATGAAGTTATTACTACCCCTTTTAGTTTTATTGCCTCATCTAATTGTATTTTGTTTGAAAAGGCAATCCCTGTCTTTGTTGATATTGATGAAGATACCCTAAACATTAATATCGATAAAATAGAAGAAAAAATTACGGATAAAACTAAAGCTATATTAACAGTAGATGCCTTTGGACAACCCATGGATATGAAAAAGGTTAAAGAGATAGCCCAAAAACATAATCTTTTTTTCATAGAAGATTCCTGTGAATCCCTGGGAAGTGCATATAATCACATCAAAGCTGGGAGTATTGCCGATGCGGCAGCTTTTGCATTTTATCCCAATAAGCAAATAACAACGGCAGAAGGTGGGGTTATAGTAACTAATAATGACGAAACAGCAGAACTATGCCGAAGTATGAGAAGCCAAGGAAGAGCAATAACAGGGTTATGGCTTTACCATGAGAGATTAGGATATAATTATCGATTAAGCGAAATTCACTCAGCCTTAGGCATTGCTCAAATGGAAAGAATAGACGAAATCATCGAAAAAAGAAGTGGAGTAGCCGACTACTACAACAAAAGGTTAAGGGAAATTCCCTGGGTTAATAGACCAATCATAGACCCTAATGTAACCAAAATGAGCTGGTTCGTATATGTGATTCGGGTTGAGGAAGATATAAGAAACCATCTAATAGACTACTTAAAAGAAAACGGAGTCGAATGCAAACCGTATTTTACTCCTATCCATTTACAACCTTTCTACAAAAAGAGCCACGGATACAAGGAAGGGGATTTTGAAATAACGGAAAAAGCAGGTAATCAGTGTATTGCTATTCCTTTTTATACAAATCTTGAAAAAGAAGATATCGACTACGTTGTGGATGTTATAAAAAGTTTTGAAAGCAGATTTTAGGCTTTATTAGAGAGGTAATATCATGGAAAAGATACAAATAACTATCAAACATATTTTAGATAAAATTATAGGATTTATCCTATTACTTATAACAACACCTATTTTTCTAATTATTTCTATAGGAATTAAATTAACATCTAGAGGTCCTGTTTTTTTCATCCAAAAAAGAGTTGGCAAGGATGGAAAGGACTTTGATATTTATAAATTTAGAACCATGATTCAAAATGCAGAAAACATAGGAACAGGCATTTATACAGAAGAAAAGGACCCCAGAATCACTAATATTGGAAGAATTTTAAGGAAGACCAGTCTAGACGAGCTTCCACAGCTATTCAATATCCTAAAAGGGGATATGAGCATAATAGGGCCAAGGCCAACCTTAAGATATCAGGTGGAAAAATACACCCCCCATCAAATGCAACGTCTAAAGATGCGTCCGGGGGTTACAGGACTTGCCCAAGTAAGAGGTAGAAACTCCCTACCCTGGGATAAACGAATAGAATATGATGTTGAGTACATTAATAACTATTCCTTATGGCTGGATTTTAAGATAGTATTAAAAACTATCAAAGTAGTTTTAACGGCAGAAGGGGTATATGGGAAGAGAGATGAAATAATGTGAAGGATATAGTAATCATCGGAGCCGGTGGATTAGGAAGGGAAGTCGCCCAATATATAAAAGATATCAATAAAACAAATCCCACATATAGAGTCCTAGGCTTTATTGATAACGATATAAATAAAAAAGGCATATTACATTCTGACATTCCGGTCTTGGGGGATTTTGATGCATTGGACTTAATTTACAAAACCAGTGAGCAATTATACGGCTTTTGTGCTGTTGCCAATCCAAAGATTAAAAAAAGACTGGTTAATCAAATGAAAGAATATAATATCAAGGACATAAATATTATTCATCCTAGCGCATATATCACCCCAGAAGTAAAAATTGGCGAAGGAGTCCTAATAAGTCCTTACTGTGTACTCACAACTAATATTACCATCGGGAACCATGTTCATATAAACCCTCAATGCGGTATAGGCCACGATACGACTATAGGTGACTATACCACTTTATATTGGAGCGTTAATATTTCAGGTAATGTTGATGTGGAATGTGAAGTTGCAATAGGCAGTAAGGCATTCATAAAACAAGGTCTAAAAATAGGGAAAAACAGTATAATCGGAGCAGGAACTGTTGTTATTAAGAATGTTAAAGAAGCAACCACTGTGGCAGGAGTACCGGCTAGAGAGATTTGATTTGGAGGATTACTATGTTACTTAGAAAGACTATATGGGTAGTGACTATATTATGGATGATTGCTATATTTTTTTTCTCCTCAAGAACAGGAGATCTGTCTAGACAAGATTCGGCGTGGTTATTAGATAGAGTCAATATAACAACCCAAGAAGAAGCAATGGATACGGATAATTCAAGGGCAATGAGCTTGCAGATGTGGATAAGGAAAACAGCTCATATTATAATATTTGCAGGATTAGCTATGCTTATATATGCCTCCTTATACGGATATGTGGGCAAGTCACTTATGACAGGAGTAGTATCTTGGCTTTTAACTATAATATTTGCCATTACGGATGAAATCCATCAATACTTTGTTCCCGGAAGAGGTTCACAGGTGCAAGATGTTATAAGAGATGGAAAAGGAGCATTCTGGGGATGCCTGATTATGGTGATATTATTCTTAATAATCGAATGGGTACCAGCTATAAATAAAATAATAAATAAAATCTACAATCTAAATGCCAAAAAGCTAATCATCGGATATACCAAAAGATGAAGACATTAAACCAAAAAACCCTATGCAGTAGCACAGGGCCTTTTTCTTGTCATCCTGAAAGATAGAGAAGAATCTTTTTGAAATAAAATAGCCATTATTTAAAAATATATAGAAACATGTTGACATTAAAAACATAGAAAGGTAAAATACAAGTGATGTTCATATTGTGAACAAATAAGAAATATATGTTTTGTGATTTGGTTTGAAATAAGCGGAAAGTGGAAAGCGGAAAAGAGATTTGGAGGGGTTTCATGTACGATGATGCAGGTAAGTTAGTCGTATTGCAAAAATCTCATCAATTGGTACTGGAAATATACAGTATAACGAAAAACTTTCCCAAAGACGAACTTTTCGGTCTAACTTCGCAAATAAGAAGAGCAGCAGTATCTGTACCGAGCAACATTATCGAAGGGAAAGCTAGAGGTTCAAGTAAAGAATTCAAGAGGTTTTTACTAGTTGCCAGAGGATCATTAGAAGAAGTAAAATATAAATTGTTGTTATCAAAAGATTTACGGTATATAAGTGAAAATAAATATAAAGAAGTTTTAGTCTTGGCAAAAGAAGTAGGAAGATTATTAAATGGATTAATTGTATCGGTGGAAAAAAAGTAAAGAAGCAGATGTTTTGCTTTTTTCCGCTTTCCACTTTCTACTTTCCAACTCATAAGGGGGAATTATACTCATGTTTTACTTAAAAATCAAACGATTCATAGACATAATGTTATCTCTCGTGGGACTCATAATTCTCTCTCCTATATTCGCTATCCTCATCCTAGCTATCAAAATCGACTCCAAGGGTCCTATATTTTTCAAGCAAAAAAGAGTAGGACTTAATAAGAGCCATTTTAATATATTAAAATTTCGCACCATGCGAATAGATACCCCAAAAGATACACCAACTCATCTACTTGAAAATCCGGACCAATGGATTACCAAGGTTGGAAAGTTTTTAAGAAAAACAAGCTTAGACGAGCTTCCGCAAATCATTAATATACTAAAGGGTGAAATGAGTATCATCGGCCCAAGACCCGCCCTATGGAATCAATATGATTTGATTGAAGAAAGGGATAAATATAGTGCCAATGATATAAGACCTGGACTGACTGGATGGGCACAGATTAATGGTAGAGACGAGCTTCTTATAGAGCTTAAGGCAAGGTTAGACGGGGAGTATGTAGAGAAAATAAGTTTTTTATTTGATATAAAGTGTTTCTTTGGAACGATAAAAAGTGTTCTAAAAAAAGAAGGCGTAGTAGAAGGTGGAACAGGGGTTATAGAAGGTAAACCTAATGGGAAGGGATACTAACTCTCCTAACCAACCAACTAACCAACTAACCAACTTTCTACCCCACAATCCACAAAAGGAGATTACCCCATTATGAAGAAAATACTCATTACAGGAGCTAATAGCTACATAGGGACAAGCTTAGAAAAATGGCTAGGTAGATATCCTGATGAATACCAGATAGATACCGTTGATATGATGGGAGATTCATGGAAGGGTAAAGACTTTTCAGGGTACGATGTGGTGTTTCATGTGGCTGGGATAGCCCATGTGTCATCAGATCCTAAGATGGAAGAACTATATTATAGAGTTAATAGAGATTTAACAATAGAAACTGCCAAGAAGGCTAAAGCAGAAGGTGTAAGGCAGTTCATTTTTATGAGTAGTATCATTGTTTATGGTGATAGCAGCAGTAGCAAGAGAATTATTGATAAAAACACAGTCCCTACGCCAAGTAACTTCTATGGAAACAGTAAGCTACAAGCAGAAGAGGGAATCAAACATTTAAAGTCAGATATCTTTAAGATTATAGTTTTGAGACCACCTATGATTTATGGAAAAGGGTCTAGAGGCAATTATCTAAGGCTTTCTAACATGGCTAAGAAGATACCAGTATTTCCTGACATTGATAATGAACGCAGTATGCTTCATATAGATAATCTTTGTGAGTTTATTAAGTTGATGATAGATAATAAAGAGAGTGGATTGTTCTTTCCACAGAATAAGGAATATGTAAGGACAAGCGAAATGGTTAGATTGATTGCAGAAGTGCATGGAAAAAGGATTGTTTTGACGAAGGTATTTAATCCGATTTTGAGATTGATGTTTGGAATTGATGTTGTTAATAAGGTATTTGGAAATTTGGTTTATGAGAAGTCTATGAGTGACTATGATAAAGCAGATTATAGAATAAGGAGTTTTAAACAATCGATTGAGTTGACAGAGAGATAATTAAGAAGGGTGAGTTAGAAATGGAAAAAATAAAATATAGTGTTCTGATGTCTATATATAATAAGGAACAGTTGGAATTTTTCATTAAGAGTGTTGAAAGTATGCTTAGACAAACAATTAAACCGGATGAAATTGTGATTGTAAAAGATGGACCGCTAACTGCAGAGTTGGATCAGGCAATTAATCGGTATAAAAAACAAAATCCAGAACTTTTTACGATTGTTCCTTTAGAAAAGAATCTAGGATTAGGTCCTGCTTTGAATGAAGGGTTGAAGAAATGTAGAAATGAGTTAGTAGCTAGAATGGATACTGATGATATTTCATTAGAAAATAGATGTGAATTACAACTTAAGGAGTTTAATGAAAATCCTGAATTATGTATTGTTGGAACGTGGACAAATGAGTTTTATGATGAGCCTTCAAATATCGTAACATCAAGAATTGTCCCAGAAAAGCATGAAGATATAATGAAATTCTCTAGAAGGCGAAGTCCATTTAATCATCCGACAGTGATGTACAGGAAATCAGCTGTGTTGGGCTGTGGCGGTTATCAGGACGTGTTGCGAAAAGAAGACATAGACTTATTCATAAGAATGCTACATAATGACTGTCTTTCTATGAATATACCCAAACCGTTATTATTATTTAGATCGAATAAAGATAATTATAAGAGAAGAAAAACCTGGGTTAATTGTAAAAGCTATGTTTCAGTTATTTATAGATTCTGGAAGATGGGATACTCGAGTACGCTAGACTTAGTTATAGTTGTTATAGGGCAAATAGTGATGTTTTTGTCTCCGGTATGGCTACTTAAAATCATATCAGATAAGATTTTAAGGAAGAAAAGATAAACGTATTAATATTCAAATTAAAAGCATTTCAAGTATAAGAGGGTGGTTTAATGTCTAAAATTAGAGTTTTGCACGTTGTATCGACTTTAGCAATAAGTAGCGGAGTCATGAGTTTTATTATGAATTATTATAGAAATATAGATAGAGAAAAGGTGCAATTTGACTTTATTTATTTCGTAAACAATGGAAATACATATGAAAATGAAATAAAAAAAATGGGAGGCAAATCATATTTTCTAAAGAAACCAAGTATTAGGAGCTATAATAGTTATAGACGGTTTTTTAAAGAAAATGGACATGTCTATCATATTATTCACCTACATGAAGTGTATTTAAATGGATTTATTCATCCTCTTGCTAAAAAGTATGGCATTAAACACCGTATTACACATAGCCATAATACAATGTATTCTGAAAACCGAATAAAAGCAATAAGAAATAAATTATTATGTATTCCCCTTAAGAAAACTTCTAATATATTTTTTGCATGTTCAGAGGATGCTGGGAAATTTTTATATGGACAAAAGTATGTAAATTCAGGAAATGTGAAGATATTTAACAATGCAATAGATACAGAAAAATTTAGATATAATTCTAAAAAAAGAAATGAAATTCGGGGGGAGTTATGTTTAAAAGATAAGTTTGTAATAGGTCATGTTGGTAGGTTCGCTGAACAAAAAAATCACGATTACTTATTTAAAGTGTTTATTGCAATTAAAGAAAAAAAAGCAGACTGTGTCCTAATGCTTTTAGGGGATGGTCCTTTATTTGAAAAATATAAGGTGAAGGCATCAGAACTGGGAATTGATAATTGCGTGTATTTTTTAGGTTCTAAGTCAAATATACATGATTATTACAATGCAATGGATGTTTTTGTGTTGCCATCTATTTTTGAGGGATTAGGAATTGTTCTTATAGAGGCTCAGTGTAATGGTTTGACATGTTATGTATCTAATACAGTTCCTAATCAAGCTAAGATTTCAGATGATTATTATTGCATGAGTTTAGATGATAAAGCTGAAAAATGGGCTGATGTTATTATTGAAGGTATACCATATAATAAACGATTATACCATATGGAAACTGATACTAAAGCTAATTTTGATATTCTGAGTCAAGGAAAGAGTTTAGAAGAATTTTATCTTAATTTAAGGAGTAAAAAATGAAAATTATCACATGTGCAGGGTATTATAGGACTGGTTCAAGTGCTATTAGTGATTTTTTTAGTGAATTTGAAAACTGTAAATCACTCGGAGACTTTGAAGTTAGATTTTTGCAAGACCCGGATGGAATTTCAGATTTAGAATACAATCTTATAGAAAACAATCATAGACATAACACGAGTCATGCTATAAAGAGATATAAAAAACTTGTTAATTTTCTTAATGGAACCTGGTATGCTCCTAGATATAGAAAGTATTTTGGTAATATGTTTATGAAATGTTCGTTGGAATATATTGATAAGATAACAGAATTACAATGTAAATCGTGGTGGCATAGAGATCAGATAGATAGGGGTTCTTGGTTTTATTTTTTTGATAGAGTATATGCTCAGTTTGTTGGGGTTTTTCAAAAGGAGCGTTTTAATATATCCATGCTTCAAAATGAGTCGGCTTACTTTACACACATTACAAAAGAAGAATTTTATAAGTATACAAGGCAATACCTACAAGAGATATTTAATTATGCGAATGAAAATGATGATGATTATATGATGATAGATCAACTTGTCCCACCTTCTAACATTAATAGATATTTAAACTATTTTGATGATATAAAAGTAATATCAGTTGAAAGAGACCCACGAGACCTTTATGTGTTAGAAAAAGTAAAATATAGATGGGGTATTATTCCTTATAAAGATGTTGAAACCTTTTGTGAGTGGTATAGAATTACAAGGACACATCGAAAATACGAGAAAGATGATACTAATAAAGTAGTACGAATTTATTTTGAAGATTTGATTTATCGTTATGAAGAAACTAGTAACATGTTAATTAATTTTATTGGTTTAAAAAAAGAAAATCATACCTTAAAAAAAGAATTTTTTAATCCTGAGATATCGATAAAAAACACTAGGGTTTATCTTACATATCCTGAACTAAAAGCAGATGTTGAGTATATAGAAAAACATCTTGAAGAATATTTGTATGGTTTGCCTAGTAAGGATTAGGTGATTGTATGTGGTTATACTATTTTTTAGCAATATATATACTATCATGTGCAATTTTTATCTTTTCAATAAGTAATATGAAAAAAGGGCGATATGTATATATTGTATTGACTATGGGTTTGTTTGCTATTCTTACTATGTTTAGATCTGAACAAGTTGGAAATGATACACAAGCTTACATTAGACTTTTTAACTCTATATCGTCAGGTGTGGAGATGTCATTTTATGCGAAAAGATATGAGATTGGATTTTTATATTTAAACAAAGTGTTAAGTCTAATATCAAACAATTATCAAATTATCTTTGTTGTTTCAGGAGCATATATTTATTTTGCATATGGAAGATTAATATATAAGCATTCTAATATGGTTTGGTTAAGTGTGTTTTTGTTCTTTACAATGAGAAACTTTGATTTATCTATGAGTGGAATTAGACAGATGTTGGCGTTGGCTACTGTATCAATAAGTTATGAATATATAGTAGATAAAAAACCATTTAAATTTTTATGTACCGTTTTATTAGCTACATCATTTCACACTGTTTCTATTATATTTTTCTTAGCATATCCTTTATCAAAGTTTAAGCTTACAAAAAGATTTCTTTTTACAGTTATGGTCACATCTGCTGGTATATATATTTTATTTATTCCAATATTAAAAGTTGCGTTATCAATATTTCCAAGATATAGTTACTATTTAAATGGAACCTATTTAGATGGAGAAGCGCGGATTGCCACGATAATTTCTTTGACAATTACTGCACTTATGTTAATTATATCAGAAATATTAAATCATAGATTTGTATATAAAAACAACTCTTTGAGAAGATATACGATTATTTCACATAAAACAGGGGAGGATGATGTGCAAGCTGTCTTTCTATTGATTGCATATGCATTTTTACTTATTTCTTTAAGGGGAACTATTCTTAGTAGATTTACAAACATTTACAGCATCTTCGCTATAATTTATTATCCAAATGCTATTGCAAAAATGAAAAACAATAAAGGGAAATTACTAATTATTTTCATTACAGTAGTTATATTTTTTTGCTACTCTACAATGATAAATTTACTTAGGCCGGAGTGGCAGAGCACATATCCGTATTTGTTTTATTGGAACAAATAAAGGGGGTTATTAATAATGGATATATTAAAGAAGTTTAGACTAATTATTAAATTTATACTTTTTAATTCAATGAGTTTATTGAATTTTATTATACCTAAAAAAGAAAATAATATATTTTTCAGTGATATTTCGAGTGTGCGTGAAAATCAATATGTTTTATATAAATATATGGTGGATAACCATTATTATAAACAATATACAATAGTATATTATACGCGAAATAAGAATTTAATAGAGGAATATTTAGGAGAGAATACAAAGATTATTAGCAATTTTTTCTTAGGCTTTTATTATAGGATTACATCAAAATTTGTATTATATGCATTTGGTGGCAATCGTTTTGATTGTATAGTGCCTAAAAATCAAAAGGTAATAAATTTATGGCATGGATTTGGATTAAAAAAAATAGGATACTGCATTAATAAAAAAGATTTTTATAATGCTGCATCTTGTTTTAGTAATGTCATAATCTCATCAAAGTATTTTGCAGAAATGGTTACAAAGAGTTATGATTGTAAGGAAACACAATTAATTGTAGCAGGGTCACCTAAAAATGACTATTTATTTAATTCGGATATTGACGCAGTATCTGAATTAGGTATCAATAAAAAAGAATATAAGAATATAATAATATTTTTGCCTACATATAGAAATTCAGATAGGTTAGGGTTTAATGGGCATAAAAGTAATTTTCCGCTATTGACTATTGACAATATTCAAGACCTAGATAATTATCTGTACATGGAGGAGTGTTTATTAATTATTAAACTACATCATACTGCTAAATTAGATACAAATATAGAAATTACTAATAATAAGTATAACAACATTATTTTTATTGATAATATAGATTTGGATAGAAAAGGAATACCCTTTTATACCTTGTTGGGACAAATGGATGCATTATTAACAGATTATTCGTCTGTCTATCAAGATTTCTTGTTAATAAATAAACCAATAGGATTTGTAGTTGATGATATAGATGAGTACAGTAAAGTTAGAGGATTTAATGTTTCGAATCCTTTAGAGGTTATGCCTGGACATAAAGTATTCAATATGGATAATCTGAAAAATTTTATAAGTGATGTAATACAGGGAAATGATAATTATACTGATGCAAGGAAAACAATTAATGATTTAGTAAATCATTATCAGGATGGTAAAAATTGCGAGAGACTACTACGGTTTTTAGGGATTACACTATATGAATAATAACAAATACAAAACTCTTTTATCTAATACTGTAGTATTTGCTATAGGAAATATTTTGGTTAAACTAGTGTCTTTCTTTTTAATGCCCCTGTATACTTCGCAACTAACGGTAGAACAATATGGTATTGCAGAGCTTTTAAATAGTTCAATACAGATTATATTACCTGTAGCTACATTATGTGTTATAGATGCTTTATTTCGTTTTTCTATTGACGAAGATGCAGAACATGAAAAAATGATGTCTACATCCATTAACTTGATTATGAAAAGTTTTATTATAGTATTGGTAGTATGTATTGTTTTTTATTTATTTAGTGGCTACCAATATACAGCTTACTTTTATTTGTTGTTCGTTGCAACAACGCTTCATAAGCTGTTTTCACAATTTGCCAGGGGGATAGGGCATATTAAACGTTTTGTAGCAAGTGGTGTTATTAATACTTTAACATTAGTTGTTATGAATGTTATTCTACTTGTAGTATTTAATGGTGGAGTTGGGTCTTATCTTATCTCATTAATAATATCATTTTTTGTTGCGGCTATGTTCTCTTTTTTCGCATCAAAAGAATATTTATATATTAATATAAAAGCTATTGATAAGAAGTTACTAAAAAAGATGTTGCTATTTAGTATACCTAATATCCCCAATATGCTTTCTTGGTGGGTTAATAATATTTCTAGTCGTTATGTTATAATGTTCTTTTGTGGTGCAGGAATGGCAGGTATGTTTACCGCTGCTACTAAGATACCATCTATGATTAATCTATTTGTATTAATATTCCAACAAGCATGGCAGTACTCTACAGCAAAAGAAATACAAAATGATGACAGTAAGGTTTTCTTTTCAAGGGTACTGACATATTATTCAGGATTTGTATTTCTAATCTGTTCCGCATTAATAATATTAATACCATATTTAGCCAGACTTATTTTGCAAGGTGATTTTTATGTTGCATGGAAATATGTACCGTTATTACTAGTAGCTGCAACTCTAGGAGCTTTTTCGACATACTTTGGAACTTTTTATATCGCTATAAAAAATAATATTATGGCAATGACTTCAACAGGTATAGGTGCGACTATAAATATTGTCTTAAATCTTATTTTGGTTCCTTTTATTGGTGTATATGGTGCATTGATTTCTAGTGTTGTTGGTTATCTAATTATAACAATAATTAGAATGATTGATACTAGAAAACACATATCGCTTAACATTAACTATAAATTTTTCTTTATCAGATTCGCTCTTTTATTAACTCAATCAATAATTCTGACTGCAGAGATTCCCTTTGCCAAAACTTTTACACTTATATGTTTTATTATTATGATTATAATTCATTTAAATCTAATAGGTATTATCATAAAAAAGATATACAATATTATAAACTAGGGGGTATATTAAATGATTGAAGTGGAAGCTTTTTTAAAAGTTTTAAAAAGTAGCTTTTTCGCAGGAGTCCCAGACTCCCAGCTTAAGCCACTATGTGACTATTTAATGAATACATATGGCATATCCAAAAACCATATCATTGCTATGAATGAAGGAAATGCTGTAGCCTTAGCAGCTGGTTATCATTTATCCACTGGTAAAATTCCATGTGTTTATCTTCAAAACAGTGGATTAGGAAACATCATTAATCCAGTTGCCTCATTGCTAAACGATAAGGTATATGGCATACCATGTGTTTTTGTAATCGGTTGGAGAGGTGAACCTGATGTTCATGATGAACCCCAACATGTATTTCAAGGCGAGATTACATTAAAGACATTAGAAACTGTGAATATTGAATATTTAGTCCTAGATAAAAATACAACAGAACTACAGTTAGAAAATAAAATAGATGACTTTAAAATGCTACTTGACCAAGGTAAAAGTGTAGCTTTTGTAGTTAAAAAGGGCGGATTGACCTATGACCAAAGTCTGGAATATAAGAATTCTAACACTGAACTACGTGAAGAGCTTATTGATACGATTATAGAAGCAGCTAACGAAGATATTATTGTTTCAACAACAGGTAAAACATCTAGGGAAGTATTTGAGATTAGAGAAAAGAACAAACAATCTCATCAATACGATTTTCTAACAGTAGGTAGTATGGGACATAGTTCAACGATTGCATTAGGTATAGCTTTAAACAAACCTAATACAAAAATATGGTGCATCGATGGTGATGGTGCCGCATTAATGCATATGGGGGCTATGGCACTAATAGGAGCTAAATCTCCCCAAAACTATATTCATGTATTGATTAATAACGGAGCACATGAATCTGTAGGAGGACAACCAACGGTTGCAGACCATGTTAACTTTGGACCAATTGCTTTAGGGTGTGGTTACAAAGCTGTATATAAAGCGAATGATAAGCAAGAGTTAAAATCCATATTAAATAAGATTAACAATCAACCAGGACCAATACTTATTGAAGTAAAGTCTGCGATAGGCTCTAGAGATAACCTTGGTAGGCCTACCACAACACCAATTGAAAATAAGATAGCCTTTATGGATTATCTAAAGGGGTGCGATTAGATGAAAGCTTTAATATTAAACTCAGGTTTAGGTAGAAGGATGGGAGAGTTAACAAGCGAACATCCTAAATGTATGACTAAAATCTCTGAAAATGAAACAATCCTAAGCCGTCAATTAAAGCAGTTAGCAGATTGTAATATTACTGAAGTTATTATTACAACAGGTCCATTTGAGCAGACATTAATTAATTACTGTAAATCACTTAACTTGCCTTTAGAGTACACATTTGTAAATAATCCAATATATGATAAAACCAATTATATCTATTCCATTTACCTAGCACGAGAGTATCTTACTGATGATTTGTTACTAATGCATGGTGACTTGATTTTTGATAATATAGTCCTTAACAAAGTAATTGAAAATAAAACAAGCTGTATGACAGTAAGCTCAACGCTTGAATTACCAGAAAAAGATTTTAAAGCAGTCATAAAAGAAGAAATAATAAAAAAGGTAGGGATTGAATTTTTTGATCATGCAATGGCGGCTCAGCCTTTATATAAACTGTTAAAAAGGGATTGGCAAATATGGCTTGGGCGTATCATTTCTTTTTGTGAAAAAGGGCAAGTATCGTGCTATGCAGAAAACGCATTAAATGAAGTAACGAAACAGTGCCAAATACACCCACTAGATGTAAAAGATATGTTATGCAATGAAGTGGATCATTTAGAGGACCTTATAATTGTCAAAGAAAGACTAAAGGAGTTAAAGATGAAAACAGTATATATGAGTTTTAGTACGGACATTATCCATGGGGGGCATATTAAGATTATTAATGAGGCTGCAAAGCTAGGACAAGTAATCATTGGTGTTTTATGTGACGAGGCAGTAGCTAGTTATAAGCGTTTTCCTATTCTATCATATAATGAACGGGAAGAAATAATTCGTAATATAAAAGGAGTATATAAAACAGTTCCACAAACTACCCTTAGTTATGCTGATAATCTTAGAGAATATAAGCCTGATTATGTGGTACACGGTGATGATTGGAAAACTGGTTTTCAAAGTGCTATTAGGGATGAAGTTATAGAAATTCTTAAAGAATTTGGTGGAGAGCTTGTAGAATTCCCTTATGCTAATGATGATACATATAAAATATTAGAACAGCAATCAAGAGCACAACTTTCTATCCCTGATATTAGACGTGGAAGGCTTAGAAAGCTTTTAGAAATGAAAAAGACAGTCAGTATTCTAGAGGCACATAGTGGAATCACGGGCTTAATTGCAGAAAATACAACAATCCTGCAAGATGGAAAGGCCTATCAGTTTGACGGTATGTGGGTTTCTAGCCTTTGTGACTCAACTGCAAAAGGTAAACCAGATATTGAGCTTGTTGATATGTCCTCCCGTATGCGAACCATTGATGATATTATGGAAGTGACAACAAAGCCTATTATTCTTGATGGGGATACAGGGGGGCAAATAGAACACTTTGTTTATAACATCCGTACATTGGAACGAGTAGGGGTATCAGCTGTTATAATAGAAGATAAGACGGGACTTAAGAAAAACTCCCTATTTGGTAATGAAGTAGAGCAGACTCAAGATAGCATCGAAGGCTTTTGTGCAAAGATTACTGCAGGTAAACGTGCCCTTAAAACAAAAGAATTTATGCTAATTGCTAGAATTGAAAGTTTAATATTAGAGCAGGGTATGGAGGATGCTTTAGAAAGGGCCTTCGCTTATGTAGCTGCAGGTGCGGATGGAATTATGATTCATTCCCGTAAAAAAGACCCAAGTGAGATTTTTGAATTTTGTCAGAAATTTAGGGGGCAAGATAAAACAACTCCACTTGTGGTTGTGCCAACATCCTTTAATGAGGTTACAGAAGAGGAATTTTCAGAACATGGAGTTAATATCATAATCTATGCAAACCAACTTACCAGAAGTGGATTCCCTGCAATGCAAGAAGTTGCAAAGACTATTTTGACACACCACAGGGCAAAAGAAGCCGATGATATGTGTATGTCCATTAAAGATATATTAACCTTAATACCAGAAGACTATTAATATCAGTAAGAAGGAGCAAACCATGACTTACAAACCATTTTGTGATACTGAGATTACATTTTCTAATAAAGGTGAGTTAATGCAAAAGATCATGTCGTTAGATGTGGCTAATGTAGTGTTAGTTATGAGTGAATCATCAGCACTAAGATGGAACATGACTGATTTTATTAATAAGCTAAAGACAAGGTGTGAATCAATAGATGGTATATTTACATGGATAAAAACTGTCCCTGCCAATCCAACACAAAAAGATGTTATCGAATCCTTAAAACAAGTTGGGAATAGTAAGGTTGAGACAATCATTGCTTTTGGCGGTGGAAGTGGTATAGATCTAGCAAAAGGAATCAGTGCATTTTATAATATCGAAAAAAATGAAAACTATACAATAGATGAGATTACAGATAGCATAAAAAATAAGACATACCCAGGGGATGCACTAATCCATATTATTGCTGTCCCAACAACAGCAGGAACAGGATCAGAGGTTACCCAATGGGCTACAATATGGGATGAAAACGGAGATAGTAAGTTTTCCATTGATCATCCCATGCTTAAGCCTAGGCTAGCTATTATATCACCAGACTTAACACTGTCCGTACCTGCTGAAATGACACTTGCTACTGGACTTGACGCAATGTGCCAAGCTATAGAATCCTACTGGTCCAAGCATACAACACCCGTAGTTCAAGAAATTGCATATAGAGCTGTAGAGCTAGTGATACAACATCTAAGGCAAGCTGTAGAAGAACCAGATGATATTGTGGCTAGGGAGAGGCTCTGTAGGGCTTCGGTGTTGGCGGGACTAGCATTTTCGCAAACGAGAACAACAGCATGCCATTCCATATCTTACCCACTTACAATGCTATATAATGTACCACATGGACTAGCAGCATCTATTACTTTAGATGCAGTTGGTAAGATAAACAAAGGGCATTTTGCAAACGATGATCTGCTATTTGGATTATTTGAACAATATGGTGGCATTATGAATTGGATAGATAGTGTATGTGAAAGTGTCATAGAAATGAGGCTATCTGCATTTGGTATAAATGAAAGGGATATTGTACTGATTATAGAAAAAGCATTTACAGGGGGTAGAATGGATAATAATCCTGTAGATTTAGGGAAGGACGATGTGGAAGAGATACTTAAATCTATTATGTAAGTTATAGAACTAAGTTAATTAGACCTAACTTATAGATAGAGGGACAAGGGGACAGGTACCTCGTCTTATTAAGATTACCTTGTACTAGGTACATAAATAAGCTACCTAGTACAAGGTTAATTCTATTTTAATCGAAGTATGCCGCCAAGAACAATGCTGGGGTATTCCAGTATATTGCAACTTCATTGGTTGAATAGGAATCTTCGTGATCTGCAAAGCATTTAGCAGGGGGGAGTCCCATAAGATGATTCTTTGCATAATCATCATGCAATCCTTTGTTGGGGCCTCCTGACAGTAATCCAGGTACTGGTTTAGTTATCCCATCTGCTACGGACGGTCTATGATGGGGGTTGAGTATGGGCTTTGAGCCAAATCCAGTTATAAAGCATTGATTAAGGCTATTTCTTCCCAACAAGTAATGAAGATGATTTTGTGCCCCGCTAACATAATCGCTATTAGGTTCTAGGATATTCGCAATGATCAGGTGCCTTCCTATGTTTGCTACTGTCATATTGCTTCCCCATAGGTATTCATCAGGTTCTAGACCAATGCCATATCCATCCCTAGAACATATACCAAGATATCGGTCAGCGGTACTAATCCATTCATTTTTAATGTATGTATATATTTTTTTGTCCACTAGTTCAGGGGATGTGAGCAAATAGGTTAATTTTGCCATACCGCTAATATCTGCCCAGCCCAGCTCACACCCAATAGAAGAATAGCAATTTCTAAAAACCTGATGATACTTATCTTCCCCAGTTACCCTATACAACTGAGCTGCCGCCCAGGCAAGTTCGTCTATGATAACTTTATCTCCGTATTCTCCTGTCATAATCCCAGGAGGATTTTTATATTCTGTTAATGATTTTTTGTTTTGGAGGTACTCAAAGGCCCTCAAAGCTGCTGCAAGACATTGGTTCGAAAAGTCGGGATCAAAGGTGCTGTAGGTGTCATATGCCATCGCCATAACTGCAGCAAAATCCCCAGTGGCACTATCAGAAATAGGAGAAAATATTAGTTTGGGCACATACCCACAAGGCATCATATCAAGATCAACGAATTTGGCAGTTGTCAGTTTATGATAAACGCCTCCACTATCTTTATCCTGCATTTTTAAAAGCCATTCTAATTCATATCTACATTCATTGAGTATATCGGGAACAGCATTTCCGCTTTCTGGGATATTTATCACGTCTTTTATTTTTTCTGGAAAAAGTCTATACGTTATCATAAGATCCGCAGCAGATAAGGCGCCGGGCACTGTATATCTTCCATAGTCCCCGGCATCGTGCCAGCCCCCTGTGGCACATATTGTTTTGTCTTTGTGACCATATACTATACCGTCTACCAAATGGCATGCCTCATGTTTCCACTTTCCAGCATGTTTTTCTTCTAGTTCCATGCCGCACCTTTGAAAGTATAGGCCTTTAAGGAGAGCCTTTTTAACCTCTGTATACACCTTATCACCAATTTCAAAAGGATAGGATTTGCCAGATGTAGGGATCAAAACATAATAGCTTCCATGTTTTTCTAAGGAAGAAAAATCTCCTTTATATATTTTATCTTTACTGGAAGGATCCAACTCACCTGCCGATAATATACCTTCATATACGGTTTCATTATTTTTTTCATTGACGATATAAAAGGTTCCATCCATTTCACTGCATATTACGACCTTTTTATCCTTTGGCCTATAACCTAACTGGTTAATATGTATCCTTTGATTGATATCCATAGCCCTTTCCTCCTGTTTTATATGATGTTCTTATATTATATCATCTCCAAAGAAAAATAGAGTATCAATACTTATAGATTAGAAAAAATTTGCTCATAATAATTTTGTATGATAAAATGTGATGAATGCTAGAACAAATTAAAATTATAATGAGGAATTTTATGAAAAATAGGATAGAAAGTTTTATTCATGTGGTTTTGATTTTATTATTGCCCTTTATGTTTTATATTCATGTATCAGGAAGTCCCGTAAACATATCTCTTGGAGATATTTTTTTCCCTTTGGCTGGATTATTAGTTATCATTCACTTTAAAAGGCTATTAGATAAAAAAAGATGGCTCTATATTTTTTATTTTTTGGGGCTTATTTTAAGCTTATTTTTATCCCATGTTTTTGTTCAAAGAAATGAAGGTATTTTATCCATACCTTATATGGGTATGATTATGGAGATTGTTAAGACTGCCATTGTCGGTGGGTATTTCTATATAGCTTATATGTTCATAAAGGATTCAAGAAAGTATCAATTAGCCTTATACACTTTATCCATAGGAAGTATTCCTGTGGGTATTATTGCTATGGGCGCATATATTTCTCATTTGTTAGAAAAACCTTTTTTTATTAAAACTTTTGCGCTGGAGGGGTATAGCGGCAGAGTTGTGGGGACCTTCGAAGATCCTAATTTATATGCTTTTTATCTTATTATGATTTTTTATATTAGTTTATGGAATTCTAGAATTATCCGTAATAAATTGGCATCATTTGGTATGATTTTAATTAGTGGTTTTTCTGTTATTCTTCTTGTTATGACTATGTCTAGGAGTGGCTGGGTGGCTTTTGGACTTTCTTTAGTTATATTTGTATTGATTAATATAAAGCATATAACTAAGCAGTCCATAGGGGCTGTTTTGGTTATTTTATGTATTGTTTTTATAGGTGTTCATATAGATTACTCCATCCATGGGGGTAAGATTGTTAAGACGGTAATGGATAGGGTTGAAAATTCCCTTATGCAAGGGGAAGAGGTGGATAGATTTCAGTTAACCAAGGCAGCCCTTAAGATGGGGAATGATAACTTTTTATTTGGAATAGGGAAGGGGAATTTCCCCCTTAATTCTTATATTTATTTGGGAGAAGATAATGTAAATTATAAAAACCAATATATTCCCCATAATACTTTGGTGGGAACTTATGCTCAGCAGGGTATTGTTGGACTAGTTATTTTTTTGATTTTGCCCTTATATATTTTGTATAAGATGTTTAAGTCAAAGCGAAAGCAAAATCTATATATGTTCCCGTTACTTATAGGATTTTTGGTGCAGTCTTTTGCCATTAATGTCGAGAATGTTAGGTTTGTATGGTTTTTATTAGGATTACTATTAGCCGGTACGGAATTAGATAAGGATATAGAAATTAACGAATCCAAAAAAAGGCAGGGAAGAAGTTACTGGATTGGTCTAGTAATATTATCGGCCATCCTGATTGCTCTATATATAAATGCTGCTAGATATATATATGTTAATATAGCTGCCTATAGGGGAAATATTATTGAGAAAACGGTATCAGTGCCGCAAAGGGGAATATATACCCTGTCCTTTGATATACAGACCAATGAGGAGTTAAGCAGGGTTGAAGTATACGAGAGTGGTAAATTATTAAAAAATATGGAGTTCAAATTGGCTTATGGTAAGGTAGAGGAGGATATTGCCCTTGATAAGGGAGCCACCATTAGATTTGTAACTAATGATGAAGGCTGGATGAAGATACGAAATCCTTATCTTATTAAGGGGAGCAACATCCTTCCTCTTTACTCTTATCCCTTAGTACCTGGATTTGTTCAGAAATTTATGATGGAAAGGGATTTACTAGTCTATGTTAAAGAGCTAAGCTTTAAGCAGGATATAGATATTGCTGGGGAAAATCCATTTAAACCGTTTGGGGTAGAGGGATTTACGGTAAAAAGATATTCGAATCTTAGTTCTATATTCGGATCTCAGATTTTATATAAAGAAGAAATAGACTCTAGGTATCATTTGCAATTAAATCTTCAATACGATTCTATTTCTAAATTGCTACCAGGGGAATCTCAGCGAAATAATATATCCCATGCCATTGCCGCATATCCTAAGGATTGGAGCTGGGAAATAGGAGAAATCTATAGCATCCATGGACCAAGAATATTAACCAACATGGATTTTAAGCTTTATGGTCGTTTTTATGATATTGATAATAAGCTCTATCCCGATGAAAGATACTTTGAAATCCCATTTGAAGTAATAAAAGAGGAGCAGGAGATTCTAAATCTAGGAGAAGATCAGTGGATTAATATTCGATACAGTAAAAATGAAGAAAATCAGATTGTTATGTCCTATAATAGCTGGATTGAAAGTAAAAGATACAACCTAGAACCGGGGAAGTATAATATTTCAATAAGGGCTCAGGGTTCTTTATTAGAAGGAGAATACTCTAAATTACGCATTAGAGATAGTTATCTTAAGGAAATAGCTGTAATAGACTTAGGTGATACTAATAAGGTTTATTCTATCCCTTACAAGGTAGATGAAAAGGAAGAAGGAATTAGCTTTATTCTAGAATTAATTAATTATGATACTAAAGAGGATATAGGAGATAGACGGGTTTTCTTGGAGGATTGGATAAGAGTTGAGTAGGGTGAAAGGTTCTTTATTCCACAATGATAGGAGTGGGGATAATGAAGAAAGTTCTTATGATTGCCAGTGTTGATTTCCATTTTACAGCCTTTCATATACCTTATATAGAGTATATGAAAAACCGTGGTATTAAGGTGCATATAGCTGCAAAGTCCGGGGAAAGAACTCGGGATTTGGAAGCCTTGGGGGTTGTTTTTCATAATATTGATTTTGTTAGAAGTCCCTATTCACCTAAGTTGATTACTGCCTATTTTCAGTTAAAGGATTTAATGTCTAAGGAATCCTATGATTTGGTCCATGTGCATACTCCGGTGGCTGCTTTTTTAGGCAGACTTGCCGCCAAAAAGACTGGTACAAGACCTGTTATTTATACTGCCCACGGGTTTCATTTTTATAAAGGGGCATCCCTATTTAATTGGCTTATATATTATCCTATGGAAAAAATAGCCGCTAGATGGACGGATGGCCTTATTCTTATCAATGGGGAGGATTATAATAGGGCAAAGGATTTCCCCCTTAGGGATAAAGAAGGTTGCTTTTATGTTAATGGAGTGGGGGTTCCTGTAGATAAGTATGGTCCCCCTAAGGATTTAGACAAATCCCATCATAAAGAAAAATTAGGCTTTAGAAAGGAAGATAAATTACTTCTTTGTATAGGGGAGTTTACAAAAAATAAAAACCAGAAACAGATTATAGATGCCATGGCAAGGGTAGAAGACAAAAACATTCATCTACTTTTTGTAGGGGATGGGGAGTTGATGGCGGAGCTTAAGAGTTATGTCTTAAATCTTAACCTGTCAGATAATATTCATTTCCTAGGATATAGGAGGGATATCCCTGAGATTTTGCATATAAGTGATGCTTTTATCCTGACCTCTAGAAGAGAGGGCCTACCTAGAGCTATGATGGAAGCCATGGTGGGGGGGCTTCCAATTATAACAACGGATATTAGGGGAAATAGGGATTTGGTACAAGGTGGAACTAATGGATTACTTATTCATATAGATGATATTGAGGAAACGACCAAGGCCATAAAAAGACTAATGGAAGATGAGAAGTTAAGGATGGATATGGGAAATAAGTCACAGATTATTATTAGGGACTTTTCCGTAGATGCCATTATTGGGAAAATGAAGGAGATTTATGAAAGGTATATTTAGACCTTTATGCTGTTTCTATTGACTATGGCCGGGTGTGCTTAGCGGGGAATCTAATCCTTCAGCGCCAACCTTAAGGTTTTTAAATATTAGTTCCCCAAAAATAATATATCCATTTATAACATAAAATACGGTACCAGGGATAAGGTTATAAGGTTATTGGAAATTGACTTTCTTCTCTTAAAGGGGTATTATATTTTTGTAGATTTTTGTAGAGAGGATGTCTTAAATGAAACAAAGATATAGAGCATGGGTATTGCTTTTGATAGATATAGTATTGATTAATTTATCCATTATTTTTGCATATTTACTTAGATTTGACGGACAGCTCCATCCGAATTATTTTCCGATATACAGGAATATGGCCTTGATATTTACCGCTATTAAGATTGGGGTATTTTATTATTTTGGGCTTTATAAGAGCCTTTGGAAGTATGCCAGTATTAATGAGTTGGTATCTGTAGTCATAGCCACAGCCATAGGGAATGTTTCCGTTATAGCCTATGGGTATTTTATGCAGCCGGCTTTTATTCAGCAGGTCCTACTTCCTGTTCCAAGAAGTATTTATGTGATTACCTGGCTCTTAGATGTGCTTTTTATAGGGGGGACACGGTTTGCATATAGGGTACTTAAGCACTGGAATGTGAAGGAAATATGGAGGTCTTCCCATAAAAAAAGAGCGCTTATCATAGGAGCCGGGGATGCCGGAGCCATGGTTATTAAGGAAATGAATAACCACGAAGAATTGGGAATGATACCCATAGGGGTTATTGATGATGATGAAACAAAATACGGCAAAAAGATAAATGGAGTTCCTATATTAGGGACAAGGTATCGGGTAGAAGAGGTAGTAATCCAAAAAAGCATTGATATTATTATTATTGCGGCTCCTTCCATGCCCAAAAAAGAAAGAAGAGATATTATTGAAATATGTGATAGGACAGGGGCGGAAATAAAAATTCTGCCGGGAGTATATGAATTAATAGAAGGGAAAATAGGTATTAGTCAGCTTCGTCCCGTTCAAATAGAAGACCTTTTAGGTAGGGATACAATACAATTAAACATAGAAGAAATCAGCGGATATATTAATAATAAGACAGTGCTAGTAACTGGAGGAGGGGGCTCTATTGGTTCTGAGCTTTGCCGACAGATAGTGACCTTTTCACCCATTCGATTATTGATTTTGGATATATACGAAAACAATGCCTATGACATTCAAAATGAATTAAAAAGAAAGTATCCTCAGCTTAATCTAGAGACCATCATTGCCTCCATAAGGGATAAAAACAGGATTAATGATATTTTCGATAAATATAAACCGGAAGTGGTTTTTCATGCTGCTGCCCATAAGCATGTGCCTTTGATGGAGGATAGCCCTATGGAAGCCATAAAAAACAACGTATTTGGAACTCTTAACTTGGTGCAAGCTGCTAATTATTATGGAGTCAAAAGATTTGTTCAGATTTCCACAGATAAGGCGGTAAACCCCACCAATGTTATGGGAGCCTCAAAAAGATTATGTGAAATGATTATCCAAACCTACAATAAACATTCCAAAACAGAATTTGTTGCTGTTAGATTTGGTAATGTATTGGGAAGCAACGGCAGTGTTATCCCTTTGTTTAAAAAGCAGATTAAGGAAGGGGGGCCTGTAACAGTGACCCATCCCGATATCATTAGATATTTTATGACTATTCCCGAGGCGGTACAGCTCGTTATAGAAGCGGGAGGTATGGCAAAAGGGGGAGAAATATTTGTATTAGACATGGGAGAACCAGTTAAAATAGATAAACTTGCTAGGGATTTGATTCGTTTATCGGGATTTGAACCAGATGAGGATATAAAGATAAAATATACAGGGCTTCGTCCCGGGGAAAAATTATTCGAAGAACTCCTTATGGCAGAAGAGGGACTATCGGATACAAGACATGAAAAGATTCATATAGCAAAACCCATAGACATAGATATGGATCTTCTAGAAGATAAACTAGACCGCCTAAAACAAGCAGTAGAAGGTAGTAATACGGATGTATTTAAGGCAATAAAAGAAACTGTTCCGACATATCATCCTCGGGAGATATAGTCTAATTACCCTTTTTCATATCATAGGAGTATGAAAAGGGGTATTTTAATTTCTTATAATTTGATATAATATAATAGTTGGTGTGTTTTTGAATGATAAGAAAGGATGATTAGACTATGGATATATTAGTTAGTGGCGGTGCCGGATATATAGGTTCTCATACCTGCGTTGCTTTACTTGAGGCAGGTCATAGGGTTGTAGTTGCAGATAATCTACATAATAGTAAGGAGGAAACCATAAGTAAAATAAAACAAATCACAGGGAAAGATGTTTTATTTTATAAGATAGATGTAACTGAGGAAAAAGCAGTAGAGGATTTGTTTTCAAGTCATAATTTTGATGGGGTAATTCATTTTGCAGGATTTAAAGCCGTGGGGGAATCGGTATCCTTACCCCTTATGTATTACCATAACAATCTTCTTAGTACCATAGTATTAAGTGAGGCTTGCATAAGATATAAGGTAAATAAATTCATATTTAGTTCCTCAGCTACGGTATATGGCAACAATAAAGTCCCTTTTGTAGAGACCATGGATTTGATGGAAACGATCAATCCTTACGGGGAAACTAAGGCTATGAGTGAGAGGATTTTGATGGATACCTCTAAGGCAAATCCTGGCTTTTCAGTTTCTCTGCTTAGGTATTTTAACCCTGTAGGAGCCCATGAAAGTGGGTTAATAGGCGAATCTCCCAATGGCATCCCCAACAATCTAATGCCCTATGTGACCCAGGTAGCCAGGGGTAAGCTAGACAAACTACGGATTTTTGGTGATGACTACCCCACCTTAGACGGTACGGGGGTTAGAGATTATATCCATGTGGTCGATTTGGCTGAAGGCCATGTGGCAGCCCTAGAAAAATTAACCCAGGGAACACATATCTATAATCTAGGTACAGGCCATGGAACTTCAGTATTGCAGTTGGTTGAAGCCTTTAAGGAGGTAAATCATATTGATATACCCTATGAGATAGTTGAAAGAAGGCCCGGTGATATCGCTTCTTGTTATGCCGATACAAGCAAAGCTAAAAAAGAATTAGAGTGGAGTGCCAAACGGGGCATAAAGGAAATGGTTCGTGATGCGTGGAATTTCGAAAAAGCCCTCAGTAAATAGCGACATTTTCTCCCATTGAATAGCAATAGTATTTATAATATAATGTTAAGGATTCAAACTTAGAAAAACAAACTGTAGGAGGATGAATATGGAAGAAGAAATTAGCCTAAGGGAGCTTATAGAGGCACTTTTAAGGAATAAAAAACTTATAGCAATTATTACTGCCGTAGCCACAGCTATTTCTGTTGTAGTTAGCCTTATAATGCCCCCGGTATATGAGGCTAGGACGACCCTTTTAGCAAATCCCATAGGCTCAAGGCAAAACAAAGAAATTACCAATAGTAATGACGTGCTAGATACCATTAGCCAGTATCCTGAAATGAGCTTAGAAACATATAGGGAACAATTTTTGAATTCAGAAATCATACAAGCTACCATTAAAGAATTGGATTTAAGAGATGGCAGCAATCAGCCGATGAAAATCCGTTCTTTTAGGGAAAAGGTTAGAGTAGAAGTTGTAAAAGACACCAATCTTATTCGGGTGTATGTCAGTGATAAGGATCCGGAATTAGCAGCCAAAATCGCTAATACCCTTGATGAGAAATTTATTGACTTTATTACTGCTATGACCAGGAGAAAGGGCATGCAGGCAGTACAAGCCATTACAGATCAATTAGAAGCTGAAAAAAGGGCCCTAGATAAAGAGGCGCAGAAAAAAAGAGATTATCTGATGAACTCTAAGGACATAGAAGAACTCAACCAAGAAATCATTACCCTTAGAGACCAAATGACCATGTATAAGCAGTCGCTCATTGATACCGATAGGCAAATACAATCAGATATTAGAACTTTAGAAGGGTTTGTAGAAAGTGGAATTAAAACTTCCAATATTAATATAGAAAAAATAAAGGCAAAAATCCAGTTCAATGAAGTAAAAGGGGTTCAAGCCAATAATATGGATAATACCGAAGAGGGCAAAGAGACCGATTCGAAACCCAAAGCTCTTCAAATAAAAAATACAAGTAATGTAACCATAAATCAAGAGATAGAATTTGATATTTCTAATTCATCCGCCCTAGAAGGGGCTATGCTATCCGCCCAAAGAACCCAAATAGAAACTAGATTGCTTCAAAATGTATCCGAAAGAGAAGTCCTAGAAAATAAGATAGGTGAAATACAAAAGAGACTGGCAGACCTTCGTTCGACCCTAGCCACAGAGGAATACAAGTACAATGAAGTAATAAGGGACTATCAATTAGCAGAAAAAGCCTTTCAAGCCTATCAAACCAGAAGAAATGAAGCAGAACAAAATGCCGCAGCGGATATAGGAAGAGCAAGTATCGTAGTATCTTCCCCTGCAGTTATCCCCGACATTCCTTCAGGTCCTAATAAGAAGCTTAATGTTGCAATTGGGTTGGTAATAGGGTTGATGGTTGGAGTATTCATGGCGTTCTTTAAAGAATATTGGGCAAGCACTGAAATTACAAAATAAAGTATAGAATTATTTATCCTAGGAATTCTGGATTATCGATATTATCAGAGCGTATAGCTCTTTGCAGGATTGTCATTTTGGATTCCTTAGGATCTTTTCCAAAGGTGAAGGGATAATGTGCCCCGCAGCTTTGACACTGGATATAATCTTTAGAGTCTAGGATTTCCCGATTGTAAAATAAATAGGGATATTCATTAAGTTCGGCCTCAGTGGATTCTAGATTCTCATCATTATTATCCAGTTTGTAGGAATACACATAAGTTGCTTCGCGGTTTATGACAAACTGATTACTCTTACATTTAAGACAGGTAAGCATAGTAAACCTCCCTCCATTACAGTATATTTATTGTTATGCAGATATACGAAAATTATACAAAAAAGAAGAGATGTACTATAAGTACATCTCTTCTTTTTTTACATTGATTGGCGAAATTCTTTTTTTAGCTTCTTTTTTGATTTCTGTATTAAGATTTTTAAAGGCTACAGAAAGCATAAGTTTTATTCTATTAAGCTGATTAACCTCGCTGGCTCCAGGGTCATAATCTATAGCCACTATATTCGTTCTTGGGTATTTTTGTTTTAATGGCTTTATCATGGCTTTACCGGTTACATGATTTGGTAAACAAGCAAAGGGCTGCATACATATAATGTTTTCTACTCCTGACTCAATAAGTTCAATCATTTCTGCGGTCAAAAACCATCCCTCTCCGGTTTGGTTACCGATAGAAAGTAGGGGGGATGCGGCTTTAGCCAAATCAAATATAGATTTAGGAGGTGTAAAGCGCTTGCTTATTTCTAGGGCCTTTTTCATCTCCCTACGGTAGTATTCGATAAACTTTATTACCCCTAAGCCTGCCCATTTGGCCCTTTGGCTTCCTGCAAGTCTTTCTTGCTTAAAACTTGGATTATAGGCACAGTATAGGAAAAAGTCAATCAAATCCGGCACTACGGCCTCAGCCCCTTCTTTTTCAACTACGCCTATGGCATTATTATTGGCAGTAGGGTGAAACTTTACTAGAATTTCTCCTACTAAGCCCACTTTTGGCTTTTTAGTCTTATGGATTTCTAGCTTATCAAAGTCCTTCACGATATCATGGACTATTACTTTAAATTCTTTGTGATTTCCCCTATGGATGGACTCCTTACATCGCTGAGCCCATTTTCTATAAAGGATTTCCGATGAGCCCTCTATTTTTTCATAAGGTCTTACCCTAAGGAGGACTCTCATAAGAAGATCTCCGTATACTAGGGCTATTATACTTCTATTAATTAATTTCGGGGTGATTTTAAATCCTGGATTTTTTTCCATCCCTAGGGCATTTAAAGAAATCACCGGAATATGGCTTAAATGGGCATCGTTTAGGGCCTTTCTCAAGAACGCTATATAGTTGGTAGCACGGCAGCCACCACCGGTTTGAGTAATCATTACGGCAGTTTTATCTAAATCGTACTTCCCCGACTGTAGCGCTTCCATAAGCTGTCCTATGACTATGATAGAAGGATAACAAGCATCGTTATTAACATATTTAAGTCCCACATCTACGGCTTCATAGTCTACAGAAGGTAGAAGCTCTAGGTTATATCCGGAGGCTAAAAATGCTTCCTGGACAAACTCAAATTGGTAAGGTGCCATTTGTGGAGCTAGTATAGTGTAGGTATTAGTCATTTCTTTTGTAAAAGCAGTTCTTTTTGTGGTTATTTTTTGTTTTGGCACTTTATCTATATTATTTCTTTCTTCCATGGCAGCCTTAAGGGAGCGAAGACGTATTCTAGCAGCTCCTAGTTGATTTCCTTCATCGATTTTTAGGGTGGTGTAGATTTTGCCATAACTACTTAAAATCTCTTGGACTTGGTCTGTTGTTACGGCGTCTAAGCCACAGCCAAAGGAGTTCAACTGGACTAATTCTAGGTTTTTTTTAGTTCCTACGAAATGGGACGCAGCATACAATCTTGTATGATATACCCATTGGTCGACTACCCTTAGGGGCCTTTTAACATTGCCTAAATGGGCAATGGAATCTTCCGTCAGTACCGCCATATCCAAAGAGTTAATAAGATTGGGTATCCCATGATGGATTTCCGGATCTATATGGTAGGGTCTACCACTTAGGACAATACCCCTTTTACCGTTTTCTTCTAGATACTTGACTACTTCTTCACCTTTTTGTCGTATATCCTCTTTTGTTTTATGCTCCTCATCCCATGCCAACTCTACTGCCTTTTTGATTTCTTGTTTGGATATGTCTAAATCTTTAAGCTCCTCCCATAGTCTTTGGATGAGCCTGTTTTTATTATCCAGAGGGAGAAAAGGATTCATAAAAAGTATATCCTTTTTAGCAATAACTTCCATATTGTGTTTTATTACTTCAGGGTATGAAGTTACGATAGGGCAGTTGTAATTATTGTCGGCCTCTAGGTTTTCCCTTTTTTCATAGGGGATACAGGGGTAGAATATTCTTTTTATCCCTTTATTTATTAGGGCCATAATATGTCCATGGACTATTTTGCCCGGATAGCATACGGATTCTGATGGTATCGTCTCGATGCCCATTTCATAAATATTTTTTGATGAGCGGGGAGATAACTCTACTCTAAATCCCAAATGGGTGAAGAAGGTAAACCAAAAGGGATAATTCTCATATATATTAAGGACTCTAGGTATACCTATAATTCCTTTTTTAGCATCCTTAAGGGGAAGAGGCTTATAGGAGAAGATTCTTTTGTATTTATAATCAAATAAATTAGGCAAAACATCCTTAGATGTTTCCTCCCCTGCGCCCCTTTCGCATCTATTTCCTGATATAAAATGCCTACCATCGGAAAATGTATTGACGGTTAGATGGCATTGATTTGGACATAATGAGCATCTTTTTTGGGTGGTTTTGGTTTCAAATTCCTTTAGGGCGGAGGAAGATATTAAGGTGCTTTTTTCTTTCTTATATCTTTCCTTAGCAATAAGAGCTGCTCCGAAGGCTCCCATAATGCCGGCTATATCCGGTCTTATGGCTTCTTTTTTAGAAACCAGTTCAAAGCTTCTAAGGATAGCATCATTATAAAAGGTCCCCCCTTGAACGATGATTTTATCTCCTACTTCTTTTGGGTCTCTTAGTTTTATAACCTTAAATAAGGCATTCTTTATAATCGAATATGAAAGACCTGCTGACAAATCTCCTATGGTTGCTCCTTCTTTTTGGGCCTGTTTTACTCTAGAATTCATAAATACAGTACATCTAGAGCCAAGGTCTACTGGATTTTTTGACAGTAAGGCTTCCTTTGCAAAATCAGATACACTCATATTTAAAGAGGTGGCAAAAGTTTCTAAAAAAGAGCCGCACCCTGAGGAACAGGCTTCATTTAACATGATTTTTTCGATGATACCATCTTTAACATGAAGGCATTTCATATCTTGCCCGCCTATATCCAGTATAAAATTAACTCCGGGTAGAAAAAAATTAGCAGCTTTATAATGGGCTACAGTTTCTATTTCACCTATATCTATTTTAAGGGCAGCCTTAAGCAGTGCTTCCCCATATCCTGTTACGGCAGAGTAGGCGATATATGTATCCTTAGGAAGTATATTATACAAATCTTTTAAAATTTTAACCGTCGATTTAAGGGGGCTTCCCCCATTGCTGCCGTAGTACGAATGCAGTAAGCTTCCATCTTCATCGATTAAGGCTGCTTTAGTAGTGGTAGAGCCTGCATCTATTCCTAGAAAGCATTTCCCCTTATAAGAAGATAGGTCCTTTCGTTTGACTTTATTAATACTATGTCGTTTATTAAATTGGTTAAGCTCATCTTCATTGGAAAATAGGGGCTTCATTCTTTGTATTTCGTAGTTTTGTGCTTCCTTAAGAAGAGGCAAGTTATTATATAAAGTCCTAAATGGGATGGGCTTTTTATCCGTGGACGATAGGGCAGCCCCTAGGGCTACAAAATATTCACCATTTTTAGGGATAATAATTTGTTTTTCGGTAAGCTTCAACGTTTCTACAAAACGAATCCTAAGTTCCGATAAAAACGAAAGGGGACCACCTAAAAATGCAACATTTCCTTTTATTGGCTTCCCGCAAGCAAGACCGCTTATGGTTTGAGTAACCACGGCCTGAAAAACTGAGGCAGAAATGTCTTCCTTAGCAGCGCCTTCGTTTAAAAGAGGCTGTATATCGGTCTTGGCAAAAACACCGCATCTAGCGGCGATGGGGTATATGTTTTTATGATTTTTTGCTAATTGATTTAATCCACTGGCATTGGTTTTAAGGAGGGTAGCCATTTGGTCTATAAATGCACCGGTACCGCCGGCACAAGTACCATTCATTCTTTGCTCTATGGAGCCTCCAAAATAGGTGATTTTGGCATCTTCGCCCCCTAACTCGATGGCTATATCGGTTTCCGGTATAAAGGTTTCTACTGCCTTTGCCCCTGCAATAACCTCCTGCACAAAGGGAATATTAAGCCATTCTGATACGGATAATCCTCCGGAACCGGTGACACTTATTGTGATTTGTTCATTAGAAAAGCTTTCGAAGGTTTGCGTCAAAATATCAATAATAGTCTGCCTGATGTCTGAAAAATGTCTTTGATAGCGGGAAAATAAAATAGTATTTTCGCTATCTATTGCAACTACTTTAACTGTGGTTGAACCAACATCCAAACCTATATGGAGATTATTAACCATCTTTATCCTCTTTCCTCATACATTAAAAAGCCTTAAACCAAAGGAAGGCTTAAGACCTTTATCTTGAAATAGGAAGATTCCTTTTCAATTTCATAATAGTTAAAAGAAATTGGTTTGTCAAGATTTTTACTTTTTATTCATATCTCTTTCCCTGTTATCCATATATTAATATAAGAGCAAGGATTGTAAAGTTTAATGGTAATAATGTTCTAGTAAGGCTTGACATATAAAAAGGAGGGGTAAAATGGGCATAACCGATTTTTCAGCACTAATACAAAGAGATCGGAAAGAGAGGGAAACTAATAAATTTAAGGGGAGTTTACTAGATTATTTACATATTGTAAAAGAAAATCATAGTATTACTGATTTATCCCATGAAAGACTTTATAAACTTATAGTAGAACCTGGGATGGAAGTAATAAGAACAGAAGAAAGTCCAAGACTTAGGAGGATTTATGGAAAGGATATAATCAAAAAATATAAATTTTTCGAAGAGGATTTTTTTGGTATCGACAATGTCCTAATGAAATTGGTTAGATATTTTCATTCCGCAGCCATGCGGGGTGAAGAATCAAGACAGGTATTATACCTTGTTGGGCCTGTGGGTTCGGGAAAATCCTCTTTAATTGAGGTCCTTAAGAAGTTACTAGAAGCTAGTCCACCCATATATGCTCTGGAAGGGTGTCCCATGAGGGAGGAACCGCTTCACCTAATACCCAAACACCTAAGGGAGCTCTTTGAAAAAGAGCTTAATGTTAAGATTGAAGGGGATTTATGTCCGATTTGTAGATATCGTTTAAAAAATGAATTCGATGGGCATTATGAAAAATTTCCAGTGGTCAGTATTGACTTTTCTATCCGTTCGCGAAAAGGTATAGGGGTTGTACCCCCAGTAGATCCCAATAACCAAGACACCTCAGTTCTCATAGGATCAGTCGATATTTCGAAGATGGATTTATATCCCGAAGATGATCCTAGGGTACTTTCTTTAAATGGAGCCTTTAATGTGGGGAATAGGGGAATAGTAGAATTTATCGAGGTATTCAAAAATGATGTTGAGTATCTTCATACTATGATTACAGCTACCCAAGAAAAATCGATTCCTTCTCCCGGAAAGGGCTCTATGGTTTATTTTGACGGAGTGATTTTGGCCCATTCCAACGAAGCAGAATGGAATAAGTTTAAAGCAGATCATACCAATGAGGCTATCTTAGATAGAATTGTAAAGATAGAAGTACCCTACTGTCTAGAGTTAAATGAAGAAATTAAAATCTATGAAAAAATATTGAAAAAGTCCAGTTTTAAGGCCCACATAGCACCTCATACCATAGAAATAGCTTCTATGTTTGCTATATTAAGCCGCCTTACACCATCTAATAAGGTAGACTCCATGACCAAGTTAAAAATCTATAATGGGGAGGAAATTATAGAAAAAGGAACAACCAAAAGGGTAGATATAATGGAATTAAGAGAAGAAGCAGGTAGGGAAGGGATGACAGGGATTTCTACTAGATTTATTATGAAAACTCTAGACAATGCTCTTTCTGATTCCGAATATGACTGCATCAATCCATTAAGTATCATAGAGTATCTCATAAAAGAGGTCAAAGAAATGGCGGCCCCAGAGGATTTAAAGAAAAAATATCTAGGGTTTATTCAAGACACGATTAAAAAAGAATACCATATAATGCTTGAAAAAGAAGTTACCAAAGCTTTTATCCATGGATATCGAGAGCAGGCCCAAGATTTATTTAATAACTACCTAGATCATGCAGAAGCCTTTGTTAATAAGACAAAGATTAAGGACCCTAACACAGGGGAGGAATTAGAACCTGATGAGGAATTTCTAGGCTCCATTGAGCAGCAGTTAGGGATTGCCCATAGTGCGGCCAAAGGCTTTAGGCAAGATGTTACGGCATATATGTTTGCAGTTTTAAGAAATGGTGGGAAAATCGACTATACCAGCTATGAGCCCTTAAAAGAGGCTATAGAAAAGAAATTGACTGCTTCCGTAAGGGAACTTTCTAGGATTATTACCAGGTCAAAAGTAAGAAATCAAGAACAAAATAAAAAGTACAATGCCATGGTAGAAGAAATGAAAAGGAACGGCTATTGTGACCATTGCTGCAATGTCATATTAAAATATGCAGCCAATAATCTTTGGAAAGACTAGGTGATAAGATGGCGATTTTTCGTGAATTTCAAAGGTATGGTACCGATAGAAGTGCCGAAGATAGAAGAAGGCATAAAGAATTAGTAGAAAAGAGCATAAAGGAGAATATAGGAGAGATTATTTCAGAAGAAAGTATAATAGGCCAATCAAAAAATAAAAAAATCAAAATCCCCATAAGAGGTTTAAAGGAATATTATTTTAAATACGGTTCTAACCAAAATGGCGTAGGTTCAGGAGAGGGCAATGAAAAAAAGGGGGATAGATTTCAAAAGGATAAATTTAGGCAGGGAGAAGGGGAAAGGGCAGGAAATGAAGAGGGAGAAGATATTTACGAAACAGAAATAACCATAGAAGAAGCGATACAGTACTTATTTGAAGATCTTAACTTGCCCTATCTTTACAGAAAACAATTTTCGGAAATCCAATCAGATAGTCAGGGGAAGCGCTGGGGAATCCAAACCAAGGGCATTCCCCCAAGGATTTCTAAGAAACATACAGTTATGGAAAAGATAAAAAGAAAAAAATGTATGCTTAAGGTAAGGGATATGGCTGAAAATGAAAGATTTCCTTTTCATGAGGAAGATATAAGGTACTTTAGAGTCCAACCAAAGACAAAAAGAGATTCTAATGCGGCCATAATATGCATTATGGATACCTCAGGCTCCATGGGGCAAACGAAAAAGTATTTAGCAAGGAGTTTTTACTTCCTTTTGTATCAATTTGTGCGGATTAAATATCTGCATGTAGAGGTAGCTTTTGTTGCCCATACCACCGTTGCAAAGGAGGTAACAGAAGACGAATTCTTCCATAAAGGTGAATCCGGGGGAACCTATATAAGCAGCGGGTACCAAAAGGCCCTAGAGATTATTAGAGAAAGATACAATCCTGAGGTGTGGAATGTATATGCCTTTCACTGTAGTGATGGAGATAACTGGGGTGAGGATAACCAAAGGGCCATAGAAAGTGCTAAGGAGCTTTGCGGAGTATGCAATTTATTTGGTTACGGGGAAATAAAAACTAGCAGCTACACCAGCACTATTATGCATAAGTATATGGAAGAAATTAATGAACCTAATTTTGCAATGGTTAAGATATCTAATAAGGAAGGGGTATGGTCTGCTTTTGTTGAGCTTCTTAATGTAGAAAAGGAAAACAGTATGGAAGGAATGTAGAGATGAATTATTCATTAGGTGAATTAAAACACTGGAATAAAAAGATAGAAAAATTAATTATAAAAAAGGGGTTAGATTGTTACCCTCAGGAATTTGAGATAATAGGTTTTGAGGATATGCTGTGTTATGAAGCTTATGTAGGCATGCCTTCCCATTACCCCCATTGGAGTTTTGGCAAGGCTTATGAAAAGTTAAGGACCCTATACAAATACAATCTTACAGGATTACCCTATGAGATGGTTATTAATTCTAATCCTTCTATTGCATACTTAATGAAGGATAATACCTTGCTTCTCCAAATACTAACCATGGCCCATGTATATGCCCATAATGATTTTTTTAAAAACAATAGGCTGTTTAAAGAATATACCAATGCAAGTTTAGCCATAGAAATGTTTAAAAATCATGCAGATAGAATTAGGGCATATATCCAAGATCCCAGTATCGGATACGAAGAAGTAGAAAAAATATTAGATGCAGCCCATTCTATAAAATATCAATGCGGGCTCCCTATCAATAACAAGTCAGAAAAAGGGAAAAAGGAGTATGGTAGCTTATTAGAGTTTTTGATAGAAAACGGCGATTGTAAAGAATGGGAAAAAGATATATTGAATATTGTAATGAAAGAAACAAGATATTTCACCCCCCCAGATAGAAACAAAGATTATGAATGAGGGCTGGGCTAGCTGGTGGCATTATAATATACTAAAAGAATTAGATTTAGAACCATCAATGCATATAGAATTTTTGAAAGTCCATAATCAGGTTATCAGGGCTTCAAAAGGTAGGGTTAATCCGTACTATATGGGATTTAAAATATGGGAAGATATTGCAAATAAAAGCAAGGACCCTAATGCAATCTTTGAAATTAGAGCCCTTGAAAGGGATTCTTCTTTCATTAGAAGATATCTTAATTTTGAACTTTGTAGGGAAATGAATTTAATGCAATTTGACGAACAGGATAGATATTATGTAGTAACAGAGGTAGCCGATGATGACGGATGGCGTAAAATAAGAAATCTTTTAGCTGATACCGTAGGTATGGGTAGCATCCCAGTCATTACAGTATGCGATGTAATGAAAAGTAATAATACCCTTCATCTTAAACATATTTATGATGGAAGAGAGCTAGATGTAACCAATACCTTTGAAACCCTAAAATATACCGCAAAGCTATGGGGAGGAAAAGTAATCCTAGAAACCATTCTAAACAAACACCCAAAAAGAATCATCTGCAGCAATGATCTTAAAATTTCCCTAGAAAATATCTAAGTATTCAAAAACTTATGTACCTGGTACATAAGTTTTTGAAATCCGTTTTGTGGACAAGGCCTTTTTTTTATTATACAATAAGGTGAACAAAAAATATAAAAAGGCACCAATTAGGAAGGGCGACAAAATGGGATTTAGGTTTTGTACTATTACAAGTGGTAGCAGTGGTAATTGTATTTATATAGGAACTCCTAAGGTTAATTTATTAATAGATGCAGGAATCAGCGGCAAGCGGGTTCAAATGGGATTAGAAGAGATAAATGTTAATCCTAAGGAAATTGATGGGATTTTGGTTACCCATGAGCATAGTGATCATATAAAGGGGATAGGGATTTTATCTAGGCGGTTTGATATTCCTTTATTTGCTACGGCTAAGACATGGGAAGCTATGGATGATATGGGTAAAGTGATAGGAAAAATTAACCAAGAAAATCGCATTATTATTGAAAAGGAAAAAGATTTTATTATGGAGGATCTACTAATCCATCCCTATAGCATTCCACACGATGCAGCCGATCCCGTAGGATATACCTTTATCCATGGGGATAGGAAAATAAGTATGGCGACGGACTTAGGCCATATTAATGAGCATATTAAAAATAATATTAGGGAGTCTAATCTTATACTTCTTGAATCCAATCACGATATAGATATGTTAAGGAGTGGTTCTTATCCGTATTATCTAAAGCAAAGGATATTAGGAGAACAAGGGCATCTTTGCAATGAAATGGCAGGGAGAATGCTCGCTCAAGTATTTCATGAAAATCTACGAACTGTGATATTGGGGCACCTTAGTAAGGAAAACAATTATCCCGACTTAGCTTATATCAGTGTAAAAAATGAGCTAATTAGCGAGGGCATAGAAGTGGATGAAAGGGTTGAACTTATTGTGGCAGATAGGGATAAGGTATCTAAGGTATTTGATGTTTTATAATAGGATAATAAATTTGTATTAGGACAATAGGTAAAATCCTTGACAAGAAAATTGCTTATGATAAGAAGTAAAATAAAAAGCAATTCACAAGACTGATAATGAGTATTTTGGAAAATATATATAATAATAAAAGGAATATAATAACGAAAAAAAACACTTGAAAAGCTCGTCGTTTAGGTATATTATATTCTACAGGATGAATTGCACTATGTATAAAATAGTGAAATGCTAATAGGGTTAAAACCTCGTAAAATCAATTTTTGCAGGTGCTTCCGTGGCTCAGGGGTAGAGCAATTCACTCGTAATGAATAGGTCGCCGGTTCAAATCCGGCCGGGAGCTTTATAAATTTCAATTTATATTAGTTTATAAACTATATATCGATTTAGATAAATTAAGACGATTAAACAAGTACACCTTACAGCTCTATTTAGGAGCTGTTTTTATATATTTATTTCTATTTTAATTATTTTAGGCTATAATTATATAATGAACACATCATAAGTAGCTTGTTTGACGGATAAAGTTTTAGAAAGATACTAAGCTTAGAAAGAGGAGTTTAAATGCTAAGTTCTAATTTACATAAATTTATTAAATTTATTACTAGCCGATTATTTATTTTAGCGATGGGTTTTTTAGGGATATTTATTATTTTAGGTATGCATTTATTTAAGCTTCAAATCATCGAAGGGGAATACCACCAAAGCAAAGTAAATACCAATATCTTAAGAGAATTACCTATTTCTGCCCCTAGGGGAACAATATATGATAGATACGGTAAGCCCTTAGCAGTTAATAAAATAGCTATGGGTATTAAACTAGACCCAAGCATCGATGTGGAAAATAGAGATGAGGTTTTATTAAATCTTATAAGATTATTGGAAAAAAACAATGAAAAGATGATAGATAACTTTCCCATTTCTGCTGAAAAGCCTTTCGAATTTCAAGTCTCAGAAAGAGAAGAATTAAATTTAAAAGCAGATATCTTTAAAGTGGAAAAAGATAAATTAACAGATGAACAAATAAAAATGAATGCTGGAGATTTCTTTAGGGAATTAAGGGAGTTTTTTGATATAGATTCGAATTTAAAGGATATAGAAGCAAGAAAACTACTTTCCTTACGATACGCTCTCTACCAAAAGAGATATAGAAAATATCAGCCTATTACGGTTGCTACAGACATTAAGGATAGGACCATAGCAGAAATAGAAGAAAGCTACGAAAAATATCCAGGTTTTTATATTGACATTGAAGCAGTAAGATACTATCCCGAGGGGGAGTTAGCAAGTCATATTTTAGGGTATACGGGAAAGATAACGGAGGAGCAATACGAAGTATTAAAAGAAGAAAATTATAATCCCGATGATATAGTTGGAAGAATCGGAATCGAAAAGGTAATGGAATCCTATCTAAGGGGGCAGGAAGGTACTATATCCGTAGAAGTAGATCCCTTAGGTCAAAGAAAGGAAGTCCATAATATTACAAAACCTGTACCTGGGGGAAAAGTATTTTTAACCTTGGATTTAGGTCTTCAAAAAAAGGTAGAAGATATTTTAGTTGGAAAGCTAAGAGATATTATCCTTTCAAGAATTGAAAAATCCCCTACCAAATCAGAGCCGCCTATTTATATTCAAGATTTAATTGCAGGACTAATAAAGACAAATACGATTTCTACAGAAAAGATTCTAGAGGCTCCCTTTGGAACGAAGCAAAATGATATAGCACAAAAACTAAACAATAAAATAAAAAATATAAAGGATACAAATGAAGAAGTAGTAGTTTTAGCAAAGAAAACTTTGTTAGAAATGGTAAAGGATAGAGAGATTCCATCTAAGGACTTTATCAGTATAATGATAGAGCAGGAAATTATAAGTGCAGATGAAGATTTTAGGAAAAAAGTCGAAAATGGTAATATTTCATCGATAGAAATTTTAAAAGAAAGGATAGGAAATGGAGAAATATCGCCCCATGAGTTGGCTCAGGATCCAAGTACGGGTTCGGTTGTCGTAGTAGATGTCCATACAGGGGAAGTACTTAGCCTTGTTAGCTACCCTAGTTACGATAATAATATGTTCATAAATGGAATAGATTATGAATATTATAAAAAGCTTCAAGAAGACCCCACCATTCCTATGTTTCCAAGGGCGACTCAGGGAAGAATGGCTCCGGGTTCAACCTTCAAGATGATTACAGGAATAGCAGGATTAGAAGAAGGGGTAATAACTTCTTATGATAGAATAAATGATAAGGGGATATACAAAGATGCAGGTCTTCCTTATGCAAGATGCTGGATATATAGCAATTATCATATAGGCCATGGACTCACAGATATAAATAGGGCTATAGAGGTATCTTGTAACTATTTTTTCTATGAGACCTCGTATAGGATGGCCAGGGCAAATGGGCAAAATGGTATAGAGAAAAATGGTCTTAATGTTCTTAGAGAATATGCAGGCAGGTTTGGGCTGGATTCTAAAACAGGAATTGAAATCGGTGAATATGACCCCCATTTTTCTGATAGGGATGTTATCCGTACTGCCATAGGTCAAGGAACGAATAACTTTGCCCCCATCCATATGGCAAGATATATGGCTACCCTAGCCAATGGAGGTACTTTATATGATCTTCGTCTTATAGATTCCGTGAAGGCCTTTGATGGAACAAGCATAATGAAAAAAGAATCCGCCATAGAAAGAAAAACAGATTTTAAACCCGAAAATTTAAAAACCATACACAGGGGCATGAATTTGGTTACATCGGGTAAAGAGGGAACTGTAAGAAATATATTTAAAGATTTCCCGATTCCTGTAGCAGGTAAAACAGGAACTGCCCAGGAACAATTGTCAAGGGGAGAACATGCTTGGTTTGTTGGATTTGCCCCCTATGAGAATCCACAAATAGCTATAGCTGTAGCCATACCTTATGGATACTCTTCGAATTATCCTGCAGAAGTTTTTAAGGATATCGTTGCAGAATATTTTGGCCTTAATAATCAATACGATAAGGCATCCATCGACAATATGCTATATTAAGCAATTATAACAAAAACCTACATTCCAAAGAATAGGTGATTTATATTAAAAATTTGTCTGTTTTTGTCTAAATATAAAAAAATATAGAAGATGTCTTATAAAAAACATACTAAAATAAATGTAGAATAACAACATGTTTATGCACACTTATATTAGGATTTCTGTTACAATTATTATTGTAAGACCCCCCAATTGATTTGATTATTTTAGCAGCAACATAAATTGCTGCACCCCCCAAAAATTATTTAATACCTTCTCTAAAAAACAGCGACCGTTCGCTGTTTTTTTGCATTAAATATAAATATATATTCTTCCTGTCAAATTTAGTTTATTATAATCATAACAAGTAGTAATATATCTATTTTTCGCATATAATAAAATGGTGATAATAAGATTTTATGTAGAAAATCAAGAGACGGGAAGGATTTATATGAGAAAAATTAATAAAAAGCCTATATTAAGTTATTTATTTCTATTTATTTTAATATTTATTATTTCTTTTGTTATAGTGGGATGTTCAAAAAGTAGCGATGCAAATTCCACGGTATATCCTAGCCAGAGAGTTATCGCCCCTAGGGAAGAGGAGCTTTTGGTTCATTTTATTGATGTGGGGCAGGCAGATTCAATCCTAATTCAGCAAGGGAATGAATTTATGCTAATTGATGGGGGTAACAATGCAGATAGTGATTTGGTTGTAGATTATCTTGTTAATCAAGGAGTTTGCGATTTAAAATATGTAATTGGAACCCATCCCCATGAAGACCATATTGGGGGGCTTGATGCAGTTATTGATTCTTTTAATGTGGAAACTGTAATGATGCCAAGGGTAACCCATAATACCAAAACTTTCGAAGATGTTTTGCAATCAATAAAGAACAAGGGCCTAAAGATTACCTCACCAAAAGTAGGGGATACTTATAGTATTGGGTTAGGTCAATGGACGGTTATGGCTCCCAATAATACTGAATATAAAAATTTAAATAATTACTCCATCGTTATTTCGTATTCCTTTGGAAATCATACATTTTTATTTATGGGAGATGCCGAGGAACAATCAGAAGTTGAAATTTTAGGAGAAAACATAAAGACTATCCAAAACCTTCAGGTGAATGTCATAAAAGTAGGGCATCATGGTAGCAAAACTTCCACAACAGATGATTTTTTAAATGCTGTAAATCCCCAATATGCCGTAATTACAGCTGGCCATAATAATAAATACGGGCATCCCCATACCGAAATACTTGATAAACTTGATAAAAAAAATATTAAGATATTAAGAACAGATACAAATGGTAATATCATTTTTACTTCCGATGGATTTAAATTAAACTATGGGAGCAATAAAAATGACTAAAAGATAGGGCCCTATGGGCAGATTTGAAGATAAGAGGTGTTCTATGAAGATAATAATAGACCGTTTTGAAGATAATTATGCTGTGGTTGAATTAGAAAATAAAAAACTAATAGATATCCCAAAGGAATTATTGCCCAAAGGGGCAAAGGAAGGGACGGTTTTAGAGATTCGTATTGATTTAAATGAAACAAAGGCTAGGGCAGAATCTATTAAAAAGTTAGCAGAGGATTTGTGGGATTAGGGTATTTTTTCACCATAAATCTCCTAGGTACTTTTGACATATTTTTTGGTTTTTTTACAAACTATACTATGTATAAGGTGCCATTGTTTTATTATATAAACAAGGAGAATTGATATGGATGCAAAAAAACTATAAATGAAGTTGTTCCATCTTTTGCAGTGTCTTTGCAAGAAATAGAAAATAGAATAAATATACTCCAAGAGTTTATTAAAAAATATATGATACAAGGGGAAGACTATGGAGAAATTCCAGGGATATCAAAACCTACCCTATTAAAACCCGGGGCGGAAAAACTCTGCGATGTTTACGGCTTTTCTAAGATGGCAGAAGTGAAAAACCGTGTAGAAGACTGGGAAAAGGGCTTTTTTCATTATGAAGTAGAGGTAACCTTGGTAAATAAGAAAAACAATCTAATAGAGGCTCAAGGGGTAGGTTCTTGTAATTCCAAAGAGAAAAAATATAGATACCAAGACCCTTACACCATAGTTAATACTATTTTAAAAATGGCTAAAAAAAGAGCTCTTATTGATGCCGTCTTATCTGCAACCCGTTCATCGGGCATATTTACCCAAGATATAGAGGATATGGATATAGAAGAAACTTTTAAGCCAAGTACTGATAAACAAAGGAGATATATTTTTAATCTATCTAAAGACAGACATCTTGATGAAGAGCAATTAAAAACTTTTTGTAAGAATGTTATAGGTGAGGATAAGCCAAGTAAAAATTGGAGTAGCGATGAAGCAAGTAAAATTATAGAAGCCCTCCAGAACATAACAAAATCCTCAATAATCATCGATGCAAATAAGAACGTTAATAAGTAATAAGCTAAATTTATTACTTATTAACGTTTTTTTTGTAAACAACTTCCATAGACGGATTTGAAAAAATGTATTATACTGTAAATTACAATATTATGTAAACCAACAGAATGAATATTACAGTGAAATAAATTAGAATTTGGCGATGTAAAGTGGAAAAAGGGAGGATTTAGTATGAAAAAGAATAGAAAATATATATGGGCTATGCCTATTATTTTTTTGGTTATATTCCTCGGAATTTTATTTTTGTATAAACAAAAAAGGATTGAAAATATCACCTATACGGATTTCTTAAAGCATATTGAAGCTAAAGAAGTTAAAGGAGTTGTACTAGATGCAAGTCCTAAGATGCAGGTAAGATTAAAAGAAGATGAGACTAAAGTATATGTTACAGATAATCCAAGAAATCCTGAGCTGAAGGAATTTTTACTTAAAGAGGAGATAGAGGTGGAAGAAGCTAATTCAGGGGCGACAGGAAGTATTATTCAGGGACTTGTTATGTTGGGAATATTTTTTCTTATATTTAGATATACCACTAAAAAAATATCTACCCAAGCTTCAGGGAGTACCATGGGTCTTAATGTAAAGGAAATAGAAACCAGAAAAATAAATCGTTTTTCCTTTTTAGATATAGCCGGAAATGAAGAAGCTAAAGAAGAAGTTAAAGATATTATTGATTTCTTGCAAAAACCCGAAAAGTATACAAGATATGGGGCTAGAATGCCAAGGGGAATTATTTTTTATGGTCCTCCGGGAACAGGTAAAACTTTGATGGCAAAGGCTATCGCCGGGGAGGCTGGGGTTGCCTTTTTCTCGGTTTCCGGTTCTGATTTTGTTCAAATGTATGTAGGAGTAGGGGCAAGCCGTGTCAGGGAACTTTTTGAAAAGGCAAGGGGAGCCGGTAAGGCGGTTATTTTCATCGATGAGATAGATGCCCTAGGTAAAAAAAGGGCAGGCAGCATTGGTGGTGGAAATGATGAGAGGGATCAAACATTAAATGCACTATTAACAGAGATGTCAGGGTTTAAGGACAATGAAGGAATTATTGTTATTGCAGCTACCAATAGATTGGATATTTTGGACGAGGCCCTTTTAAGACCCGGACGTTTTGACCGCCATGTAGAAATCGGTCTTCCGGATGTGAAGGGGAGAGAATATATCCTAAAGCTTCATACGAAAAATAAACCCCTTTCCGATACAGTCGACTTAAAAAAATTAGCAAGGCAGACTGTATATTTTAGCGGCGCAATGCTTGAAAATCTTCTTAATGAAGCTGCAATTATGGCAGCAAAGAGGAATGGTAAAAGCATAGGCTGGGCCGATATAGATAAAGCTTTTTATACAATAATAGCCGGCTCTGAGAAAAAAGATAAAAGTACTATATTACAGGTGGAAAGGGAAATAACAGCTTATCATGAAGCAGGTCATGCCTTGATTACAAAGCTTATTGCTCCAAATAATACAGTGTCTAAGGTAACTATCATACCAAGTACCAAAGGGGCAGGGGGCTTTAGCATGAATATTCCTCCAGATAAAATGTATCATACTAAGAAGGAAATGGAAGCACAGATTAAAATTAGTTTAGGGGGAAGAATTGCCGAAGAATTAATTTTTGGTGAAGACAATATTACAACAGGGGCAAGTAATGATATCGAAAAAGCAACAGGGATTATAAGGGATTATGTGGTTAAGTACGGTATGAGTAAAAAAATAGGGCTAATTAATATGGATGTTTTATTAAATAATAATTCTAAAAGCTATATGGAAGAAAAATTAATATCTGAGTGTAGCAGTCACATGGAAAGATTATATAATGAGACCAAGGAGCATCTGATAGAAAACAAATATTATTTAAACAGTATTGCCGAAGCCCTTCTAGCAAAAGAAACACTTAATGAAGAGGACTTAAACGCAATTATGGAGGGTAAAGAAATCACTGAAGAAAGCAATAGGGATGATTATATGTCAAAGGGCACAATCAAGGGTAAAACTTTGATGAATACCGCATTTTAGGGTTTCCATTTTGGGAACCCTAAAATTATAGCTATAAAAATCCTATTTATTGACCACACTATCTATTATAAGTGTAGGAATATTTATTCTAGGACAAACATAAAGATAGATAGGAGGTGTGGTTATGAAATTCACTACAAAATACAAAAAAAGAAGAAATACCGTAAAATTATCTTTAAATATCAGAGAGAAGAAAATAACCGAGACCATGTATATGGCGCCTAATAATAAATTAGTAAGAAGATTATTTTTTAAGGGATCTTCTATAAGGGAAATAGCAGATATTTATTTCGAAAAATCAATAAAATACAATACCTTAGGGTATGAAACAGACGAGAAAAAGAATGGAAAACTTATTTTTATAGATTTTAAACAACCAGATGGAGTTATGACATAAGATGATTGGTATTTTCCATATCATATTTATAACCTATAAATTGTGGTGGGAAAAGCAAGCGATTTTTGATATAGGGATTCTAGCTAAGGTCATATAATCTATGTAAATCGAAATATAATGTTCCTTTACATCCATGAGTACCCCAGTATATCCATTTCCACCGTATCCTCCACCGATTATAAAAACAGTTACAGTTTGGCCTATGCATTTTATAAGGCTTAGATTAAACAAGGATTGACCTTCTAAATCCGAGATATATGTACTTTTCTTGTAGCTAAAATATTCCCTCTTTTTCCTATTTAGGAAATACATCAAATAAAGCATTCCCCACATAATAACCCCCCTATTAAAACCTATTTTTATTATTTTGAGCGCAGGAAGAATCCATATTTTAAGGCACTTCGCCGCGCTCATAATGACGAGAATTTTGTCATGGGTTATTTTCTTATATCTATGTGAACCTTATCAAAAGGCTCTTTACTGGAAGATTTAGCAGGTGAATATATATGCATATCTAGACTTAATTTATTAGAATCTTCTATACTATCACCATCATATGATAAAATTTCATATCCTATGACATTCGATAGTGAATATAAATTTAAGCCACCTTGTTGATCCATATAATTAAACTCTATTTTATCAATTCTAGAATCTATAGGAGAGGGCCATAGGGGTTTGAAACCCACAGCAACTACTCTGCCATTTATGCCTCCACGGGAATCACACTGGATGTTACAGCCATTCATAATAAATCTGGTTAAGATAGATTTTAGGTTTTCGATTTCTTGAAAATTCATTTTTTATTCCACCTCCCAAAATATTGTCATATTTTATTTTATGTACCATATAAAAATAGGTTCCATTGTATGTAAAAAGGTGATTCTTATTAGAATCACCTTTTAAGGTTTAGACAGCGTTGTGAACAAAGGAAACAATATTAGCAATAGGAATATCTGTTACAGAACCCACTGTATAAACAGGATATCCATTCCAACCACCAGCAGTTACAGCCCCTATTTCGCTAGCAGGAGCAATAGGACCTGAGCCGTACCCAGCTCCATACCCAGTGCTATAGCCACCCGAAACACCACAAGAACCGCCAAAATCACCCCAGCCAGGATTAAATCCTGTGCACGCATTTCCTAAAGAACACCCTGGAGGGGGTCCAATCCTAGTAATCAAACGAACAAATACATTATTTACATTGAGGATAACACCGGTAAAACCTGAACCTGATTGACCCCCACTTGTTGTAAAAATTGTTACTGTTTCGCCGATATAGTCAGCTAATAAAGCAGCAAAATTTCCACCAGCAAATACACCATCAGCCATTTATTTGCCTCCTCTCCAACATTCTATAAGAGGTTATTTGAGTACCTCTAATATATATTATTGTACCTGCTGAATAAGTGTGACTGATAAAATCACAAATTTGCAGTATATATAACTAAAATAAATTATGCCTTAAGACCAAAATCCATAAAAAATATGGTATAATTACGTCTATTGGTATTATACTGAAATATAAAGAAGTAACCTTGAAAAATTAATTATTCTAGAATTAAGGAGGAAATATATGAACTTAAATATGAACTTTTTCTCCATGGGAGTTGCAAGAGGTCTTATAACATATATGAACACCGTAAAGGATTATTTGAATGAAAAAGCTATATTCAGTGATGAAACCTCTAATTTTCGACATCCCTTTGAGCCTAAGAGTGACGAAGCAACTACAGTCAAGTTAAGGACTGCAAAAGATAATGTAGATGAAGTGTTTGTGCATTTCAATGGTCAAAAGCTTAAAATGGATAAACATAATCAGAATGAATTATTTGATTGTTATTTGGGGGTGATTCCTCCTACCAATCATAGTATTCAATATTTTTTTGAGATAAAGAAGCATGACATATCCTATTATTATAATAAAAAGGGTTTGGGAAGGGGCATCGATCACCTTTTTGATTTTAAGATTATACCTGATTTTAGTACCCCGGCTTGGGCAAAGGGTGCTGTAATGTATCAGATTTTTGTAGACCGTTTTTTTAATGGAGACGAAAGCAATGATGTTTTGGATAATGAATACATATATGCAGGCAAGCCTTCCCAAAAAGTAAAAGACTGGTACAAGTATCCTGCAGTGGATGGAATCCGGGAATTTTACGGGGGGGATCTAAAAGGGGTAATAGATAAACTAGGATATCTAAAAGATTTAGGTATTGAGGTAATTTATTTTAATCCGATTTTTGTATCTCCCAGCAATCATAAATACGATGTTCAGGACTATGACTATGTTGACCCCCATTATGGGGTTATAATAGAGGATGGCAATGAAGTATTATCGGAAGATAAGTTTAGCAATAAGCATGCTAATATGTATATAAAACGAACTACAGATATTAAGAATTTAGAAGCAAGTAATGATTTAATGATAAAACTAATTTCTCTGGCTCATGAGCATGGGATAAGGGTTATTTTAGATGGTGTATTTAACCATTGTGGTTCTTTTAATAAATGGATGGATAGGGAAGGATTTTATGAAGGAAAGGCTGATTATCCCCCAGGGGCCTATAGGGAAAAGGATAGCCCGTATCATGATTATTTCCAATGGTATAATTTTAATTGTTGGCCTAATAATGATTGTTACCATACCTGGAATGGTTTTGATACCTTGCCAAAGCTAAATTACGAGGGAAGCAAGGATTTATTTGAACATATTATCAATATTGGGCGAAAATGGGTAGCGCCTCCCTATAATGCCGATGGATGGAGGCTAGATGTAGGAGCTGATTTGGGATACAGCAAGGAATTTAATCATTATTTTTGGAAGGAATTTAGGAAAGCAGTTAAAGAGGCAAATCCCGAAGCCATTATATTAGCAGAGCATTATGGGGACTCTTACGATTGGCTGCAAGGGGATCAATGGGATACGGTTATGAATTATGATGGGTTTTTAGATCCTGTCTCTTATTTTCTAACAGGTATGCAAAAGCATAGTGATAATTTTAGAGAAGATCTCCTTGGAAACAGCAGAATATTTGAGGAGGCTATGAGATATCATATGTCTAGGTTTAGCATACAAAGTCTCCAAGTTGCAATGAATGAGTTATCCAATCATGATCACTCTAGATTTTTAACTAGAACAAATAAGACGGTGGGACGAATTCATACCAAGGGTCCAGAGGCTGCTGCATATAATATAAATAAAGGAATTATGAAAATAGCTGTTGTTATGCAGATGACTTGGCCTGGAGCTCCAACTATTTATTATGGGGATGAAGCCGGGGTTGTTGGATGGACGGATCCTGATAATAGACGAACATATCCTTGGGGGAGAGAAGACAATGAGCTCTTAAGCTTTCATAAGGATATTATCCATATTCATAAAAGTCACAGTGCCCTAAAAACCGGTTCTTTAGAGTTTTTATTAACGGAGCATGGTATTTTGAGTTATGGAAGATGGGATAATAATAATATTTTTGTTATTGTCCTTAATATGAATGAAAAAGAAAAGGAAGTCAAAATACCTGTATGGAGGGTAGGCATTCGTTATTATGACGAAATGGAAAGGATATTATACAGTGAAATTCATAGTTATTTTACTGAAAGAAAAGGTTATAAGATATCTAATGGGTATTTAAACCTTAAAATGCCACCTTATAGCAGTATGGTATTTGTAAAGTAGGGGGATGCATTTCCCCCATGGTATACTTGACAAGAGTGGATTTTCGTTATAAAATATGGTAGTTTTTGAATTACAAATAGGGAGTGGTATCGAAGTGGTCATAACGAGACTGACTCGAAATCAGTTGAACCGAAAGGTTCCGTGGGTTCGAATCCCACCCACTCCGTCTTATCTTTGATAATTGAAGCCTGGCAGTAGAGACTGCTTGGCTTTTTTAAAAATACTATTTCATGTATATAAAATATTGATCTAATATAAAATAATTAGTGTAATAAATACATATATTATGATAAAGTTATGTTATAATTAAAAAAAGATTGGAAGGGGCGTTCTAAATGTTAAATAAATGGAAAAAAGATATCCCCATGGATATGGGCGAAATCAAAGAGATGATTGCAAGTTTATCCAAGAAAAAAAGCAAGAAAAAGGCTCTTACATTGGTGATTATTGGTATAGCAATAGCATCAGCAGTAGGTGCTATAGCATGGTGGATTTCTAAAAAAGATAACGAAGAAGACGATTACGATTATGAAGATGATTATGATTATGATGAATGTGAGAATGATGAGGATTGCAATTGTATAGAAACAATAAAAGAACAAATAGAAGACATTAAAAAAGAAAAAATAGCGGATGATTTAGAAAAGTCCATGCAGACTGAATTAGAAGATGGGCCTCCAAAAGAGACTAATAATGACTTAGAATAAGACATCAAGGATGTCTTTTTCTATTATAAAAAAGGATTATGGAATCTAACCTATAATAAATATAATATTAAAGGTATTTTGAAGGTGCTATAATTATACTTGATTAGACGCCTTTATCGGCAGAATGGAGGTCAATATGCATCAGCAAGAATTAGAAAGTATTTTTCATCATGCATATAAAATGGGGAAAACTAGTTATTCAGAAAATGTTGCGAGAGGAATTTCGGGATACCTTCCTTCCTTAGATGGAATTGTTAAGAACTCGGAAATAGCCTCGGAAATAAACTTAGGTTTAGTGGAGATTCCCCTTAAAAAAATTATAGGTACCTATTCTCATTCTAGGAGCATTGCATTTGCTAGTAACTTTATGCCACTTATAACTGGAGAATCGGAATTTAAGGCGAAATGGATGGCTCTTTATAATGCCCATGTAGAAGAAGGCATAAGGGATCCAATTAAAGTTTATGAGTACCTAAACTGGTTTTATGTTGTAGAAGGGAATAAGAGGGTTAGTGTTTTAAAGTATTGTGATGCCTATGGCATTTCAGCTACGGTGACGAGATTGATTCCCAAAAGGGATGAATTTGATCCTATTATTAAGATTTATTATGAATTTCTTGAATTTAACAAGCTCACTTCGATTAATTCCATTTGGTTTTCTAAAGAAGGCAGTTTTAATGAATTAGGTAAGTATATACAACAATATGAACCTAATCTCACAGCTTATACAGATAAATACAAACACTTTATGGGGAATTTTTATCGTCCTTTTAGAGAACTTTATCATAAATTAGGTGGGCATAGGCTAAAAATAACAACCGGTGATGCTGCTCTAGAATATATCAAAATCTATGGTGTTCCTGATGAAATCAATGAATACGATGAGGAAGTAAAATCTAGAATTAAGAAATTAATGATAGAATTAGAAGCCCTATCAGAAGAAGAAGCCATCGAAGTTAGGACTGATGCCATACAGGTACCAAAAAGAAATGTAATTTCATCAATCACAACATTAATGACCCCTAAAAAGAAACTTAAGGTTGCTTTTGTATATGCAAAAGAAATAAAAAATTCAGGTTGGACTTATGCCCATAACTTAGGAAGGCTCCATGTTGAAAATGTGTTAAAAGACCAAATTTCAACAACATATGTAGAGAATGTTCCGGAAAACAATGAGGCCTATGGATATTTGAGGGATTTGGCTAAAGAAGAATATGATATTATTTTTACCACTAGCCCGACATATATTACCCCTACGCTAAAGGCAGCATTTGAATATCCTAATACCAAATTTTTAAATTGCTCCGAAACCCATTCCTTTAGACATGTAAGTACTTATTTTGGCCGTATCCATGAACCAAGATTTTTGACAGGTATTATTGCAGGCTCCCTAACTAGAACAAATATCATAGGCTATGTTGCAACGTATCCTATCTCCGAGGTAATTACAGGGATAAATGCATTTACATTAGGAGCGCGATTAGTCAATCCCCATGTAAAAGTTAAGGTTGTATGGACCCATAAGTACGAAAATACAGAAAAACCAAGGGAATTAGGGCATATTTTAAAGGACGCAGGGGCTGATATCATTGCCAATGACGATATGCCTTCTCCAGGGGAGCACTCTAAGGAGTATGGAATCTATTCTCTCCCACAACCCCATTATGCTATGCCTATTTGGAATTGGGGAATATTTTACGAAAAACTCCTCAGAAATGTCCTAAGTGGAACGTGGAAAATGGTGTTTGATGTATTAAACTCCAACCCCAAACTTGTTAATTTTTGGTGGGGGATGGATACAGGCATGGTTGATATTATCTATTCGAAAACCCATGTACCCCCACAAACCCAATCATTGGTTGAATTTATGAAAAAGATGATTATCCAAAATGAATATCATCCGTTTATGGGTCCCATATATGATCAAACAGGCAATCTAAGAATAACGAAGGATGAAATAGCCAGCTATGAACAAATTTTATCTATGAATTGGTTTGTAGATGGAGTAGAAGGGGAAATACCAAAATTAAATGAAGATAAATTAATAGACCCCCTAACCGAAATGTTAGGTATTAAACAATAAAAAGCAGCAAATTGCTGCTTTTTAATATTCAAAAATATGATATTCATAGGCATTAATAATGGATGTATCTTTATAAGTTAGATATCTCTTTTGAAGACCATAATTCAAATGCTGATGGCCATGGATAAAGTATTTAGGGCTGTATTTATCCAAAAGGGAAATAAAAACCTTAAATCCTATATGGCATAAGTCATCCCCATCGCCTAATTCGTATGCAGGAGAATGGGTAAGTAAGATATCAAAGCCATCATTCTTTTTTAGAGCCCTTTTAAGTTTTTTAACCCTTTGTTCCATTTCCTTTTCAGTATATTGGAAGGGGCCGTTATTGTATGCTTGAGAGCCCCCGAGCCCTAATATTCTAATATTGTTATGAACAACTATTTTATCATCTATGGCAGTGCAACCAAGAGGTTCCTTAACAGCATATCGTCCATCGTGATTGCCATGGATGTAGAATAAAGGAGCTTTTATCATAGTAACTAAAAAAGATAGGTACTCGGATTTTAAATCCCCACTAGAAAGTATTAAATCTATATCTTTAAAACGTTCACGGTCAAAATGATCCCAAATATAGGAGGACTCTTTATCACTAACTACGAGTATTTTCATGGAATATACCAACCTTCTATTATCGTCTGTGTAATTTCTAATTCTTATGCTTCAATATAGTGTACCACAAAACCTAAAAATATAAAATAAAAAGTACAAAAGAAAAGCTATAAAAGAAAAACTAAAAATAGCCTTGACATTTAAACGAAATTTTGATAATATACACTTCGTGGCAACAAAACAGTTCTTTGAAAATAAAATAATGTATGATGTACACACCAAACCCATCAATTCTTAAAGAATTGTATAAAAGATTTCAAAACGCAAGCATCATCTTGCAAAGGATATTAACATGAGAGTTTGATCCTGGCTCAGGATGAACGCTGGCGGCGTGCTTAACACAT